>DASWNS010000168.1:0-6355 GCA_036399115.1 Pyrinomonadaceae bacterium
CCGATGCGCGGATTGTAAATCTCGCCCCGGAGCGCGGCCTCGCGGCGCGGTTCGATGTAGTTGGCGTAGGTGAGCGGTTCGCCGTTTGCGACATTGATCATGCGCGTCTGCCGCCCGGACTTGTCATGGGGGGGACGCTGCCAGCCGTAGGAGAGGCCGAGCGTGAGCGCGAGCGTGGGGCGCGCTTGCCATGTGTCTTGCAGGTAGAAGTCGTAAGCGTTATGGGTCGTGTCGGCGGAGAGGGGCGTGCCGAAGGGCAGCGGATTCAGGTCGGCATCACGGACGGTCAGGACGCTGATGGTATCGACCATGCCTGTCGTCGCCGCGAAGAGCGCGTCCCATTGGGCGACATCGTTGGCGCGGAGGCAGTTGGCCTGGTTGGGCGTCGAGCAGGTGGGCGGGCGCGAGGTGTTGGGGATCAGAATGTTGCTGCCGCGAAAGACATCCGCGACGAGCGAGGCGAGCGAGCCTGCGACCTTATCGTTGCGCACGTGGCGCGTGATGATGTGGCGCGCGTTCGAGCCGAACTGCATCGAGTGGCTGCCCTTCGTCCATGCGCCGTCGTAGATGAATTGGAAAGATTCGTTGTCGTTGCTCTGCGAGCGTGCGCGCTGGCTGTCGATGTCAATCGGCTCGCTGACGAGTTGGTCGAGATTGCCGCCGCCGATGTTGAGCGCGACGCGACCCGCGCCCGTGTCCGTGCCGGGAATCGCCAGCAGGTTCGCCACGCGCGAAGGATTGATGTTGTCGCTCGCCTGCCTGTCTCTGGTCCAGCCGAACTTGAAGCTGCTGTTGAAGGCGGGCGTGAGCGAGCCGTTGAGGCCGAACGTGAGGTTCTGCCCGCGCAGCGGCGCGTCGCCGGTGAAGACGGCGCGGCTGCTATCGCGTATGTCGAGTTGCTGGCGCAGGCCGCTCGCGCCGCCGAGCGTGGAGAGACGGCGGGCGTAGGTGGCCGAAGCGTTGAAAGACCAGACGGGCGTGAGGCTGTAGTCGAAGCGCGACACGACGTAGTCGTTCTCCAAAGGCGCGACGGCGGTTGAACGCCACCCCGTGGTGTTCAGTCCGTCGCCGCTCGCCGGGTCGTTGCCCTGCGGCAGCAGCGACCAGAGCGCGGAGACGCTCGGGCTGAGTCCGAGGCGGCGCGGGTCGCACTGGCGGTTGCCCGTCGGCGAGCAGAGGGCGGCGGTCGCTAGATCGTAAGAGACGATGCGCCCGGCGTTGTCGCGCATGCGGATGATACCGCGACGCAGACTGTCTGTGGGCACGATGCGCGTTACGTCGAAGGCGCGCGGGAAATTGCGCCCCTCGTAGTTCACGAAAAAGAAGGCGCGATTGTGGCTGAGGGGACCACCGAGACGGAAGCCGTAGCGGTTGTCCTTCGACTCCGCTTCGGGGATGCCGCTGCGGTTGTTAGTCCAACTGTTGGCGTTGAGATTGTCGTTTTGATGATACCAGTAGGCCGCGCCGTGAAACTCGTTCGAGCCGCGCCGCCCGACGAGCGACACCTGCCCGCCCGACGAGCGCGCGAAAGAGGCGTTCAGATTCGTCACGCCGACGCGAAACTCTTCCACGCTTTCGACCGGCACGGGGATCATCGTGCGGAAGCCCGCGCCGCCGCCCGTGGAGTTCTCCGTGATGTCTATGCCGTCGAGCGTGAAGGTGCTCTGGTCTGTGCGTGCTCCGGTTACCGCGCCGCCGCGATTGCCCATATCGCCGTCGCCCGCTTCGGGAATCGTGCCCGGCTGGAGGGTGAGAAACTCGACCGCGCTCCGTTCCAGCGAGGGCAGGGCGAGAAGCGACATGCCCGGCACGACGCTCCCGATAGTCGCGTCCATCTTCTGCAAATCAAGTCCGGCGCCCGCGACGACGTTGACCGTCTCCGACACGTCGCCGACCTCAAGCCTCGCGTCGAAGCTATAAGACTTCGCCACCTCGATCTTCAAATCGGAAAAGGACGCCTGCCGGAAGCCCTGCATGCGTACGACGAGCGCGTACTCGCCGGGCAGCACAGGCGAGAAGACGTAATGCGCCAGACTGTTGCTCTGTTGCTTCTGGACGAGTCCGGTCGCTACGTTTCGCAACTCTACTTCCGCCCCGGCCAAGCCTTCGCCGTTGCTGTCAATTATTCTGCCCGAGACGGTGCTGGTCGAAGAGGTCTGCGCGCGAGCGATTGCCTGCGCGTTCAGGATCAGGAGGGCGGCGCACAGGAAGAACATTATTCGCCGCGCGGAATTAGGGAAGCGCGTGAGTCCGGTTGAGAGTTTCATAGAGAGTAGGTATAGGGGGTTCAAGTTGGCAACAACTATCTGGAAGCGCACGCGGAGAGTTGGTTAATGGCTGCTTCCGCTTGCCTTAAATTTTTCCCGCCGCGCTCGTTGCTCAGAGAGAGCGTTTTATAACTATCGCTCTCTTTTCCCTCTGGCCTCCGGCGCGAGACTCGATCTTTGCGAAAGAAGATAACTTGCGCCGGGACGCGGGAGCGTGAAGGAGCATTGAGAGAGGAAGGTTGAAAGGCACTCTTAATCGGGGCGTTGGAGGGTCTTCATGTCCACGTCCCGTATGTGTTGGGCAAACTTCCAGCGATGGCCTTCGGGGTCGATACACTCGTAGACGCGGTCGCCGTAAAATTGGTCGCCGGGTTCGTACAGCACTTTCGCGCCCGCGTCGCGCGCACGCGCATGATGCGCGTCCACGTCGTCCACGTAGATGTAGAGCCGTTGACTGATGCGGCCATCGAGCGAGCGCGGACTCTCCCACGCCGCGTTCTCGGCGGCGAGTCCGAGCATCACGAGGCTATCCGCACATTCGAGTTCGCCGTGGACTACGCCGCCCTGCGGGTCGGTCATGCGCACGCGCACCTTGAAGTCGAAGGCTTCAACCAGCCAGTCAATCGCGGCGGCGACATCATCGTAGAACAGGTGCGGGACGATGCGCGGCATGTCCTCCGGGGGATTGGCAACCATCTCTGCATGCTCCTTGCGTATTCACTTACAGCCCTTGCAACGACCGACGCTACTGTATAGCGAAATCATTTTGGATTGTCTAGCTTCTTCTGTTTCCGTGGCCGCCAGCACGGCGCGGGCGCGCGACGGGCGTGCGTGTCGCTTATCTGCAAGCCTGCCGCGCGATGAGTGTGGCGCATTGCAGCCGCGAGAAAAATGTTGATTTTTTTGCCTGACTTGTCATATTGTCGAACCATTCTCACCAGGGCGGGTCTGGCAAGCGCACTACAGGAAAATAGCGACGACAATCTGCCGACAGAGATTTGTAAGTCGGTTCCGAAGCTTTACTCACGGCCTTATCTTTATCTTTCTGCAAACAATTTAAGAACCTCGAAACTTCCCGGTTATCTTCAGTCAACGCTCCCGTTCATTTAAGACCGGAGGGTCAAATGGCTTACAAGCGGCGACGGTTCAATTTAAGGATCTGGGGTCTGGCCTTAGGCTATTTCGGTTTCTATGCGCCCTACAGCGCGCTCGTCAAACTCACCTCGACGGGCATGCTGGCGAGCACTAACGGCGCAGTCAGCGGCTTTGAAATCCTGCCCTCGTTTATCGTCGGCGTCGTGATCGTGATGCTCGTCGGGACGACGCTTGCCGGTTGGGGGAAGTATGCGCGTCGCCGTCAATGCTTCGGCGTCAGCGTCGTCTGGCCGGGGCGTCTGGTGCTTCTCTCCGGGTTGGGCACGGCCATCATCATCGCCACGACCACGCTGGCCTTAGCCCTGACCGGAGTTTCCATCCTCTTCGCGGCCTTGCTGATGCGCGGCGGCGTCCTTGTCCTCGCGCCCACGGTTGACGCGCTTTTCGGGCGCAGGGTGCGCTGGTTCTCCTGGTGCGCGCTCGCGCTCAGTTTCGCCGCCGTGCTCGTCGCTCTGGCCGACGTGAATAACTACCGGATGACCCTCGTGGCCGCGTTGACCATTGCGGCCTACCTGTTCGGTTATTTGCTTCGCCTGCCCTGCCTGAACAAGTTGGGGAAGTGTGAAGACAGAAGCGTCTGCTATCGCTACCTCGTGGAAGAGCAATTCGTTGCGGCGGTGCTGCTGCTGGCTATCCCCGCCCTCTGCGCCTTCGCCGGGCAGGACGGCATCATGCTCGAACTGCGGAGCGGCTTCACGAACTTCTTCACGAGCGGCGTCACTGCGCCGGGTCTTTTGATCGGCGCGCTCTATGCCTGCCTCTACTTCTTCGGCACGCTCATTTATCTGGACGCCAGGGAAAACTCTTTCTGTATTCCGCTCAATCGCGCTTCGAGTTTGCTGGCCGTCGTCTTCGCCACCTACGTCCTCGCAGACCTCTTCAACCTGCCGTCGCCAAGCATGGCTCAGCTTGGCAGTTCAATCTTGATCATCGCCGCCCTGATGTTTCTCTCGCCGCTGCATCACGGGCATCGCGTCGCCAATCAAGTGCGCCATGCGTTCGGCGTCGCCTATCGCGCGTTCGTCGCAGACTTCGGCAAGCAAAACGCCGCCGCTGCGCCTCTCGCACAGACCGCCGCGCCGGAGCACATGGCTCCCGGCGTCAACGAGCCTCTGACCGAAGAAGACCGCTTCACTGCGAATTAACCCGGAAGTGACCGGGAAGTGGCCGGGACGTGACGGGGAAGCAATGGAGAAGCAACTGGCCGGACGGGGAAACTCTCACTATGAATGATCCAATTCGAGTTCTCATCTGCGGCACGGGCGCGGGCGCGCACGTTTTGGCGGGCATCCTCTCGATGCAAACGGAGACGGACGTTCGCGTCTTCACGCAGAACACGGAGAAGATTCACCGTTGGCGCGAGAGCATGTGGAGCGAGCCTCTCACCGTCAACATGCGGGAGGGAAACGTCGAGCGGGTGGCGTTGAAGGCGCGGCCTTTCGTCGTCACGAGCGATCCGAGGCTCGCGCGCGGGTGCGACTTCATCATCTTCGCCGTGCCCGCCTTCATGCACTCACGCTATCTCGCCCTCCTGCAACCCTACATCGAGGACGGTTGCGTGATCGTCGGCCTCCCCGGTCAGGGCGGTTTCGAGTTCGATGTGCGCGAGGCTCTGGACGAAAGACAGCAGAACTGCATCGTGATGAATTTCGAGTCGTTGCCGTGGATTTGTCGTCTCGTGGAGTTCGGCAAAGCCGTGAGCATTTTCGGCACGAAAGATAGTCTGGTCGGCGCGCTGCAAGGCGACCTCTTCAAGGCGAGAGTGGCAGACCCGCTCGCCTTCATCCAGCAGCTTCTGGGAGAGACGCCGAAACTCGTCGTCTCCGGCCACCTGCTCGGCATCACCCTGAGATCGCCGAACGGCTGCGCACACCCGCCGATCATGTACGGGCGTTGGAAAGATTGGGATGGCGAGACGCTTGAGCATGAGCCGCTCTTTTATCAGGGCATAGACGAGAGCACGGCGGAACTGCTCTCCAGCGTGAGCGAGGAGGTCGTCACGCTGAGCAGGCGGATCATGGCGGCGCACTATCCGCTGGACTTATCGCAGGTCATCCCGATGTACGACTGGGACATCTCCTGTTATGGCAAAGACATCTCGGACAAGACCAACCTGATGACCGCGCTGCGCACCAACTCCGGTTATAAGGGCATCACGCATCCCATGGTCCGCACGGCGGAGGGCGCGTACCTGCCGGACTTCAATCACCGCTTTCTGGCCGAAGACGTTCCCTACGGGCTGGTCGTCATTCGCGGCATCGCGGAGATCGCGCGCGTCCCGACTCCCTGCATCGATACGGTCTTGCGCTGGTGCCAGCAACGGCTGGGGAGAGAGTATCTGGTCGGCTCACGCTTGATCGGCAAAGACCTCGCGACGACGCGCTGCCCGCAGCGATACGGACTCAAGACGATCTCGGAGGTGCTCGGTTTCGATTGGGTCAGCGCGCAGCCCGCGCAAGTGCGATAAGCGCGGCCAACTCGAAGGCGATGGTCGCCGCGAGCAGCGAAGTGATCTCCGAGGAATCGTAAGCGGGCGCAACCTCAACCACGTCGCCGCCGATAAATCGCAGCCCCTTGAGCGCGCGCATCGTGTTCAATGCTTCAAAACTCGTGAGTCCGCCGACGGCGGGAGTGCCCGTCCCCGGAGCGAACGCCGGATCAATACCGTCAATGTCGAACGTGAGATAACAGGGATTTGAACCTGCTACTTCGCGGAGCGTTTCGAGAAACTCCGTGCGCCGCACGGCATCGTGAAAATTCTGCATGTCGAGCGCGCGGATGCCCGCTCCCTTCGCATAGTCCTGATATTCCGCGCTCGCAATCGAGCCGCGAATGCCTATCTGAAAGATGCGATCTCCGCGCACGAGTCCCTCTTCGATCACGCTGCGGACGGATGTGCCGTGATGAAATTTGTGCCCGGAGGTTGCATCGGA
>DASWNS010000169.1:0-4732 GCA_036399115.1 Pyrinomonadaceae bacterium
GTATCGCCCGCGAATAAGAGGAGCGTCGCCCACACGCCGAGCGCGATCAAAAACTGCGCGGCCAGTTTCTGCTTGCCGGTCAAGCCCAGACTCTGCCGCTTAGCCACCTTCGCGTAGTCGTCCAGAAAGCCGATGACGGCGAAGAGCGCGGTCGAGATCAGGATGATCCAGACGTAGAGGTTTGAGAGACGCGCCCACAGCAGCGTGGAGATGAGCACCGAGCCGATGATGAGGACGCCGCCCATCGTCGGCGTGCCGCGCTTCGCCATGTGCGCCTGCGGCCCCTCCTCCCTGATCTGCTGCCCGACGTTCATCTCACGCAGCATGCGTATGACGCGACCGCCGAAGACGAGCGAGATGAGGAGCGCGGTAACGGTGGCATAGGCCGTGCGGAACGTGACGTATTGAAAGACGTTGAGCGCCTTGATGAAATACGACGGCTCGCCCGCGCCGTAACGCTGGAAGATCAACTCGTAGAAGATGTAATAGATCATCCTTTTTGAGTGATGAGTGATGAGTGATGAGCGATGAGTTAAAGACAAAGGCAAGGCTGTTGTTTTAACTCATCACTCATCACTTATCACTCAACACTTCCCTCATATCGCTCGCGTAGCAGTTCGATGATCCGCTCCATGTGCACGCCGCGCGATCCTTTCACCAGTAACAGATCGCCCGTTCGCGCCTCTTCCGACAAAAGTGCGGCGGCCTCTTCCGTCGTCTCAAAAAACCTCGCCGCCTCCATCCCCGCCTCGCGTGCGCCCGCGACGAGTTCGCTCGCCAGTCCACGCACGCCCCACAAAACGTCGATCCCCATCTGCGCGATCTCGCGTCCCGCCTCGCGGTGCATCTCCGGCGCGAGCACGCCCAACTCCAACATCTCGCCCGCGACGACGAACGTGCGTCGCGCCTTCTCTTCCCCACCGCCCGGCGCGCCTTTCGCTTCCGCCAGCGCACGCGCCATGCTCAAGAGCGAGCGCGGGTTCGAGTTGTAGGAATCGTCTATCACGCTGAACCCCGACGCGAACTCCAACACCTCGCCGCGCATCTCCGAAGCCGAAGCCGACGACAGAGCTTGCGCGATCTCTTCCGGCGCGACGCGAAAACAGTTGGCGACCGCCGCCGCCGCGAGCGCGTTCAAGAGGTTATGCCGACCGGGCAACGGCAACTCCGCCTGCGCCGCGCCCATCGGCGTGACGAGACGAAAGCGACTCAGGCCGAACCGCGCGCTTTCAATCTCCACTGCGGACACGTCCGCCGGGTTCTCGATTCCGAAGGTGAGCGTGCGCCCGTCGTGCTTGCTCCGCATCGCCGCGACGCGCGCATCGTCTGCATTTAGAATCGCAGTGCCTTCAGGTTTCAGATTTTCAATGAGCTGTGCCTTGCCCGCCGCGATGTGCTCGACCGAATCGAAGAACTCAAGATGCACGGGCGCGACGTTCAACTCGACGCCGATGTCCGGCGGCGCAACCTGCGCGAGCCGCGCGATCTCTCCGAACATCGACTGCCCCATCTCCAAGACCGCCACGTCGAAATCCTCCGGGCGCGCCCCCCGCGTCTCCATCTGCAAGATCGAGAGCGCGAGGCCGAGTTCGTTGTTGAAGTTCTTCTGCGTCTTCAACACGCGCCGTCCCGTCTGAGCGAGGACGTGCGCCGTTAGATCCTTCGCCGTCGTCTTCCCCGCGCTCCCCGTGAGCGCGACGACCGTGCCGCCCCAGGCCTCAAGCACGCCGTGCGCCACGCGCTGCAAAGCCTCTATGCAATCTTCGACGAACAGGAGACGCTCGCCGTAGGCTTCGAGTTCCGGGTGGCCTGCGACGCCCGCGCGCCGTGCCACGACCGCCGCCGCGCCGCGCTCGAAGGCGACGGGGATGAAGCGATGCGCATCGTCGAATGAAGTGGCGGTGAAGAAGTGCCGCCGGTAATCCGCGGGCGAGAGGGCGAAGAAAAGTTCGCCCGGCGCGACGGTGCGCGAGTCAATCGAAAACCCCGTCAACTCTTTGTCAAAGAACTCTCGCGTCTCCCCCGTATCCGCCCTTTCGGCACGCATCCATTGAGACGCCGTTCGTATCTTCACGCTGCTATTTTTTCCTTTGCCCTTCTTTTTTCTGCGTCTCGGGCGGCTTCGCGGGCGCGCCCTCGTGGCTCGATTTCTGCGCGCTGCGCCTGCGCCTGAGACGCTCCCGGCAATCTACGATTCTACGTCTCAGTTCATATTGCTGACTATCTTGCGGGGGAACTGTCATTGAGTCGCTCCGTTACCGATTTCTTTGTTCTCCCCGGCGCGGCGGGGACGGGCACGACACGAACGGCGAACACTATTTCTCGCCCCTCAGTCGCTTCTGCCGAATTCGACGCGGACTGTCTGACCGGCGACGATCTGCGCGCCCGCCGCGGGGCTTTGCCCGACGGCGCGACCGTCGCCGTGAGCTTCGAGTTCGAGTCCGAGTTGGGCGCAGATGCGCTGCGCCTCACGCACGCTGCGTCCGCGTATATCCGGCATCAACAGCGCGCGCTCCGACGCCGCCGCATAGACCACTTCGCCCACGCCGCCTGCGCCGCCGCGCCGTCGCTCCGCCACCTGCGGCAACATCGCGTCCGGCGTCGTTGGTTGAGTTGATTGCGCGGCTGGAGCAGTCCCGGAATGTTGCGCCGCGTGGTGCAGAGTCCCTTCGGCTTCGGTCGGGGCAAATCCCTGCGCGAGATTCTGCTCCGCGTCCGTGGGAGTTTTGAATTCCGTGTCGGGCGCGACATCGAGATAAGGCAGCACGTTCTCGGCGATCTGGCGGAAGACGGGCGCGGCCACCGTGCCCCCGTAATAAGAACCGGCAGGCTCGTCTATGACGACGATGATCACGACCGCAGGATTCTCCACGGGCGCGAAGCCGACGAACGAGGCGACGTATTTCGTCTTCGAATAAGCGCGCGTCGCCGGGTCGATCTTCTGCGCGGTGCCGGTCTTGCCCGCCGCCGTGTAGCCATCGAGTTGCGCCTGCTTGGCCGTGCCGTCCAAAGTCACGCTCTCAAGCATCGGCCTCATCGTGCGCGCCGTCTCCACGCTCACGACGCGATGCGCCTCCGGCGTCGTGCGCTGAATGACCTGCCCGTTCGCGTCCTGCACTTCTCTGACGAGATGCGGGGCGACGCGCACGCCGTCGTTGGCAATCGCGGCGAAGGCCGCCGCCATCTGGATCGGCGTCACGCCGACCTCCTGCCCGATGGCGACCGAACCCATCGAACTCGGATGCCACTTCTCAGGCCGCCGCACGACGCCGCGCGTCTCGCCCGCCAGTTCGATGCCGGTCTTCTGGTTGAAGCCGTAGCGCATCATGTAGTCGTACATGCGCTCTTTGCCGACACGCATCCCCAACTTGATCGCGGCCACGTTGCTCGACTTTGCCAACGCTTCCGTGATGCTGAGCGTGCCGTAGGCGTGCGTGTCGCGGATGATGCGACCGAAGAGATTGATCGAACCCATCTGGCAATCAATCGGGTCGGTCGGCGTCACGAGTTTCTCTTCGATGGCGGCGGAATAGGCGACGATCTTGAAAGTCGAACCCGGCTCGTAAATATTCTGGAGCGCCTGATTTTTGCGCACGTCGGCGGCGATCTTCTTGGCGTGGTTCGGGTCGAACGTGGGGGCGTTGGCGAGCGCGAGAATCTCGCCCGTGCGCGGGTCGAGCACGAGCGCGGTGGCCGCCTTCGCGCGCGTCTGTTCCATCGCCGTCGCTACCGCACGCTCAACTTGAAATTGAATGTTTTGATCAATCGTCAGCACGACGGACTGGCCGGGCTGCGCCTCGATCTCGAAACTGTTGAAGGAACGGTGTCGCCCGTCGCTGTCGAAAACGGTCTTGCCCTCTTCGCCGCGAAGTTGTGCGTTCTGAAAAAGCTCTATGCCCGACTGAGCATTGTCGTCCGTGCCGACGTAGCCGAGCACGTGCGCCGCGAGCGCGCCGTTCGGGTAATAACGCTTCGGCTCTTTCACCACGCGCACGCCCGCGAGTTTCAACTCGTGAATTTTCGCCGCCTGCTCCGGATCAACCTGTCGCGCGATCCACACAAACTCCCGCTTCGCACGCTTCGCTTCTTCCAGACGCGCACGCAGCGGCGACTCCGCGACGCCGAGCACGGAAGCCAACTTTTTCGCCGCCTCACGCGGCTCGAACTTTGCATCCGTCCCCACTGCGACGAACGAATCGACGTCGAGGCTGCGCGCGAGTTCGCGCCCGTTGCGGTCGAGGATGAGGCCGCGCAGGGCGTTCGTCCGTTCTGCGTGTTGCTGCTGCTTCTGCGCGCGGCGGCTCAAGTCTTCATACTGCCCGACCTGTAGCTGGACGAGCCGCACGCCGATGACGAGCATCCACACGACGAGGATAGCCACGATGAAAGAGACGCGCTGGCGCGACGCGTCAGGCCGGTTCTTTGTTTTTGCGTTAGAGCGTTCGGGCATCATGGCAGACAACTCTCTTCAAACGATTCGTACCGCGCGCCAGCCAACCTCGGTCAACAGCGGGAGCCGAAAAAACCTGCGCGCGGGGAACTCGGAGCCAAAGCGTGGGGAACCAGCGTTAAGGCGAGGGGAACGAAGTCGAAGCGTTCGGGTCATGTGCGCTTCTCTCTGGTCAATGCGCGACGGAACGCGCGCGGGGCTGCTTCTTGGCGGTCGGCGGGGAGGCCGAAGTCTTCTGCGTGATACTCGTCGTCGCTGTCGTCGCTGTCGTCGCTGTCGTCG
>DASWNS010000170.1:0-8630 GCA_036399115.1 Pyrinomonadaceae bacterium
CTCAAATCAGACTATTTAAACAAAGCCCCGACGACATAATCGACATTATCGGACTCTGGAATTCTACCTGAACTATCCGCGCCCCACTCGACAGATAAGAACGAAGCGTTTCACCGCGACGGGCATAGTTACCGTGGTGGGCGATGTTGGGCGGAACCCCTTTACGTCTGGCGGCATAATGAGAATCTCCCTGTTGGCTTTTCGCGCCCTCATACAGTTTTTCCCACACATCCCCTGCGCAAAAAACTCTTCACACTTCTGCGGTTGAATATGAACCGCTTAACGACTAGGATCAGACCTGCTATAAACTTCAAATTGTTGTTGATCCGATCTTCGCCTTCAGACGGCGTGTATCAAGCAGGGGATATATGACTCGCAAACGAATAAGTCTCGATGGTTCCTGGGAATTTTTGCCTGATCCGAATCAATCCTTACAACCGCAGACGTTCACAGAGGCCGGGACGCCGCGCAGCATTCGCGTGCCGGGACCGTGGCAGGCACAGTTTGAAGATTTGCGCGGTTATACCGGCGTCGCCTGGTATCGCCGCCAGTTCGAGATCCCGCAAATCGAAGAGATCCGCGCCCACTCCGATACCACCTACATACTCCACTTCGGCGCGGTTGACTACTTCGCCTCCGTCTGGCTCAACGGTCAACTCGTCGGCGAACACGAAGGCGGCTACCTGCCTTTCGAGTTCGCTTTGGATGGTGCCCTGCGCCTCGCAGGCGTCAACGAGTTGGTGGTGCGCGTCGTCGATCCGGGCGACCACGAGCAGCTTTCGCCCGACATCTCTTTTGCCGAGGTGCCGCACGGCAAGCAGAGTTGGTACGGACCAATCGGCGGCATCTGGCAGAGCGTCTATCTGGAAGCGCGACACACCACTTACATCACGAGCCTGCATATCACGCCCGATGTCGAGCGCGCGCAGGCGCACGTCCGCCTCAGGCTCAACCGGCGCGCGAGCCACGCCTTCCCGCTGCGGCTGACGCTCACCGACCCACGCGGCGCGGTGACGGTTCACAATCTAATCATCGACGACGGAGCAGACTCTTTCCAGACACTCCTGCCCGTCCCCGATCCGCTCCTCTGGGAGACGCATCGCCCGCACCTATATCATCTCGAAGCCGCGCTGCTAGCCGCTGAAAGCGAAGGCGCGGTGCTCGATGCGCTGGCCTCTCATTTCGGCATGCGCTCCATCGCCGCTTCACCCGACGGCCATCTCATGCTCAACGGGCGCATCCTCTACCTGCGCGGCGCGCTCGATCAGGACTACTACCCGGAGATGATCTACACTCCGTTTTCGGATGCGGAACTCGACGAGCAGTTCGTCAAAGCCAAGCACATGGGATTGAACTGCATCCGCACGCACATCAAGATCTCAGACCCGCGCTACTACAACGCCGCCGACCGCGCCGGGATGCTCATCTGGACGGAACTGCCGAACTGGGAGAACCTCACCCCAGCCACTAAAGAGCGCGCCCGCGCCACTCTCGACGGCATGGTGGAGCGCGACTGGAATCATCCTTCGATCATCATCTGGACTATCGTTAACGAAGGCTGGGGCGTCGAGTTGGCCGTTAACGCCGAGCATCGCGCGTGGCTCTCGGAGACTTACGATCACCTCAAGCGACTCGACCCGCACCGCCTCGTCGTCGGCAACTCCGCCTGCTTCACGAATTTTCACGTCGTCACCGACATCGAAGATTTTCACAACTACTATTCGATTCCAGACCATTACCGGCAATGGCGCGCGTGGGTGGAGACTTTCGCCGCCCGCCCGCCGTGGACCTTCGCGCACACCTACGAAAACAACGATGCATGGCGACAGTTTTTGCGCGACCCGTGGAAGGCCGTCCCGCGCACGCCCGCGCCCGAAGTCAGGCGCACGGGGCGCGAGCCGATGATCGTCTCGGAGTTCGGCAACTGGGGCTTGCCCGATCTGGAGAAACTGCGCGCCTGTTACGGCGGGCGCGATCCATGGTGGTTCGAGACGGGGCTTGAGTGGGGCGACGGCGCGGCCTACGCACACGGCGTCGAAATTCGTTACAAGACCTGGCATCTGGATAAAGTCTTTCCGACGTTTACAGACCTCGCACGCGCCTCGCAGCGGATGCAGTTCTGCGCCCTGAAATACCAGATCGAGCAGATGCGCCGTCATCCCTCAATCGTCGGCTACATCATCACGGAGTTTACTGACGTGCACTGGGAAGCGAACGGGCTGCTCGACATGTGCCGCAACCCAAAAGCCTTCTATGACGCGATGGCGGGGATCAACGGTGCCGACGCGATCATCCCGGCGTGGAAGCGCGTCGCCTTTTGGGAGGGCGAGCAATGTGAAGTGAGCCTCACGCTCTCGCACTTCTCCGAGTCCGATCTCGACGGCGCGCAGCTCGAATGGCATCTCGACCTGTTCCCCGAAATCAACGGCGTGCTGAGAAGAGTGCGACCGCAAAAAGCGCAGATCACGAAGTTGGGCAAGGTCGTCTTCGAAGTGCCGCAGTTGGATGCGAGCGTGCGTGCGCGGCTCGAACTACGTTTGATTGACGCGCGCGGCGAGGAGGTTACGAGCAATCATCAGGAGCTATATTTCTTCCCGCGTCGTGCGGCGCACGTTCCGCCCGTGCGCCTCAGCGCATCGCCGCGTCTGGCCCCGCAACTCGAAGCCCTCGGTTACGAATTGACAGACGATTGGGCGCACGCCGACCTTCTGGTCGCGGATAAGCTGACGGACGAGGTGCGTTTCTTTGTGCAGAACGGCGGGCGCGTGCTGTGGCTGGCCGAGTCGAGCAGCGCACAACAGAGCTATCTGGGAACGGTCGAGATCCTCCCGCGTCAGGGGCGACGCTGGCAGGGCGATTGGGCGAGCAACATGAACTGGATTCGGCAGGCCGAGATGTTCCGCGAAATTCCTACCGGAGGTACGGTTGACTTCGCCTTCGCCGACCTGACGCCCGAACACGTCATCACGGGCATCAACCCGCGCGACTTCGCCGCAGACGTGCACGCCGGTCTGTTCGTCGGCTGGCTGCACCACATCGCCGCGCTCGTCGTCGAACGACGCTACGGCAGCGGGCGTCTGCTGATCTCAACCTTCCGCCTGCGCGAGCAACTGCGCGGAAATCCCGTGGCTGCGATCATGCTTCGAGACATGATCGCTCACCTGACGAAAGACCGTATGGCGAATGAAAAGAGTGAAAGACGGATGGCGATGGCGACGAACTGAGCGGGTGGGGCTGAACGCTGGAGATGAGTCCGGCGTTCAGAATTTTCGCGCGTGAATTGATCTGACCGCGCCCCTCTCGACGCCCCACTTACGGCGTTGCGCTTCTTCCTGCGGAGAATAGCCGCTCGCCGTCGCTTTCAGGCTCTTCGTGCCCTGCGCGCCGGTCAGCGTCTTATTGTCATTAACCGTCTCCGCCGAGGCGACGAGTTTTGCGGCGGTTGTCATCTTCCACCTCCACACCATTTTCGCCGTTCCTGCATACATCCCTTAAACAAGCCCGGCGCGCGGTTCTTTTGCGAACGAGATTTAACAGCCCTTTACACGTACTGGTTCGAAAACTGCCAGATTGAGAGATTATAGAGATCGTGAGGCGAAATTTCCGTACGATAACGAACGATTAATAAGGAGAGTTGCCGAACGATTAAGGAGAGAGTCGCTGTTCCCGATGCCTGCGCGGCGCAGAGAACTGTGCGGACGTGAGAATTATTGCGTGGCTGCCAGACGTTCGAAGATTCTCGTCGCCTTGCCGGACGTGCGCTCATACACGGAAGTGACCGTGATCGGGCGTTCGAGGAAGCGATTTCCAGCGATGCGCGTGTAGGTGAGATTCCCCCTCTGGGCGGGGCTGTCGAATATGAGCCTGAGGCGTTCCCCGCCTGACCATGTGAGATCAATCGTCAGGCGGTCGGTTTCGAGAGTGGCGCGGACGGTGACGTTCTCGCCTCCGGTTGCACGCATGATGCGCGTCTTGCCGTCGGCTTCATACGGGACGCGTATGCCGTGCGGGTAGTTCATCATGATGGTCGTGCCGTATTGCTCGATGGCGAAGTGCGGCGCGGCGCGGAGCGTTCTGAGGAGTGCGCGCCCCTGTCTCTCACGCTCCCCGTCATCCAGACGCGCTGTTGCGCTCAGCACCTTCCGCCCGATCTCTGCGTCCTGACTGTTTTTCTCCCGGTAGGTGCCCGTCAGGAAATTCTTTCCGGCTGGCGGACTAACGGCGTTCTGCGCCTGCGACGCGATCTGCATGTTCCGGCCTTCAAAGGCTGGCGTGGCTGCCAGCATGATGACGCCGAATGCCAAAAGCCGGATCAACGTCCTGTCTCGAAATCTCATCTTCACGTCCCCGTCGGGGCTTCGATACGACTCTCTCTAACGGAAGAGCCGCCGGGCGTTCCGCCTTGATCGCTGGCAGCTAACTTTTGCGCGCGGGCGAGTGCAGGCGAGAGGGATGGAAAAAGAGGCGCGCCCGACCTTTGATGAGCCGGGCGCGACTCGTGAAATGTTTCCCTTCGCAGAGAAACGAAAGTGTTTATTTGAAGGTGACGCCGAAGGAGAAGCGCAGGTTGTCCTGACGCTGGCTTTCGAGTTGTTGCGTCACAAGCGCGCCTGCCGCTCCGAGCACCTGCACCGAGCGATCTCTGAGGAAGACAGGGTTGTAGTCGAACTGGATCAGTCGCAACCCGACGCGCTCGTTGAGGCGCACATCGAGTCCGCCGCCTAAGGCCATCGAGAAATCGGTGGAACTCGTCTCGAAGGTATTCTGGACGGTGCCGGTGGCGAGGGTGCGGCTCTGCTCGGCCTCGAAGCGCGTATTCGCCACGCCGAAGAGGGCGCGGACGAAGGGCGTGACGCGGCTGGTGTTGGGGAACCTCATGGTCGGGCCGCCGAGGAAGCTCACCACACGCGTGTCGAGTTCGGTGCGGGCTGAGCCTACGCCGGTCTGGCCGTTATCCGAGTTCAGGTTGCGCTTGTGAAAAGCGAAGTCGCCCGTGAGGCCGACGCGCGGCGTGAAAAAGCCCGTGACTGCAACGTTGATGCCGTGCAGTCCTGAACGCTGGCCGAAGAGTTCGTCATCCAGAGAGCCGCCGCCACCGCCGCCCGGCATCGTGTCTTCGCCGGGGATGCCTTCGGCCTGTAAATTAGAATAGCCGACGAAGATCTCAGGCCCGGTTCTGGCTGTCGTCGTGCCCTGAGCGAAAGTCAGCGGGACGCACACGAGTAGAATCGAGGCGATGAAAAAGAATTTGCGCATAGAAAAATTTCCCCCTTGAAACCTGCTTGATTGAAATTCTGCGTGCTTCTCGCGGGTCGCGCCCGCGCCGGAAACAAAAGTTCGGAGCGCACCTGTCTGGCAGTTGCGCTCCAGGTCAGTTTTGCTTTGAGGATAGAAGCATGAGGAATGTAGAGAGTTTTCCCGCCCGCGTCTGTACGACCTCGCACGAAGGACGACATATTTCTTAAGGAGCACCCCGCACGCGCCCGACGCGCAAGTCGAGATGCGGCGGTTCGTCTCGACCCGCTGAGATTGACGCGCCCGTTTCGTCCTTCGTTTCGTCCTTAACGCCCCTGTCCCGCCGCTTCGAGCGCGAGCGGCTTGCGCTCTGTGAGAGAGAAGCGCGCGCCACGGGGCAGGATGTGAACGCGTATGTTATGAAGTTCGATTCCCTCTTCCTTCCGTATCTCGTGCAGGTTCGTGTGGGTAATGCCCCCGGCGTCGATGATCGTGACCGCCCCGCTGCCGATGACCTCGAATTCGTTCCTGTTGACGACCATCGCCGTGTCTTCGTCAATGCCGATGCCCATGTCCTGCGGGTAGTGCGCCGTGGCCGTGATGAGCCTGCCGTGTCGTCCACGCTGCGAGAAGTGCGTGTCGATGAGCGTCCCCATGAGGAAATCCATGCCGGGACCAATCTCGACAGAACCGAAGCGCGGGTTAGTCTCCGACTCGCCGCCGAGCATCATGGAGTTAGACATCATGGCCGCCCCCGCGCTCGTCCCGCCGAGCACCAACCCCTTGCCGAAACGCTTCTTGATGATCCGATCCATCTCGGTGCCGCCGAGCAGCGCGGTGATGTGTAGTTGATCGCCGCCGGTGAAGAAGAGGCCGGTGGCTTCCTCAATCGCATCCATCGCCTTGCTCGATTCGGTGTCCTCACGCTGCGACACGTCTACAACCTTCACATCGGCGGCTCCGAGCCGTTTGAAAATCTTCTTATAGTCCGCGCCCACCTCTTCCGGATGATCCGTCGCGACGGTCATCACGACGATGTGCGCCTTATCTCCTTTAGCGAGCCGGACGAACTCCTTGAGGATGATGCAATCTCCCTCTCGATCTTCCGCCCCGCCGATGACGACCAGCTTTCCGCGTGCCTCGCTCAGTTCCATTATTATTCCCCTCTCATCGCCCCGGTAAAACTGCCGCAGCACATAGGCTGCTCCGTTTCCGATGGCCTCAACATCTATTCAACCTTTAGAGATAAACCACGTCTGCCCGCTTTTCAAGCCGGGCGGCTCCATTGTCCAGCCCCTCCCCGCGTCTCTCATCTTATGAGGAACGGGGCGACAACCTATTGCACGCCCACCGACTCCTGAGACACAGCTACCGGCTGTCGCCGCGCTTCTATCGCGCCGACCGGGTGCGCGCCGTATTCCCTGAGCGCATCGAGCACAGGACCGAGTTTGTCGTAGAAGATGACGACGACCTGCCCCTCCTGCATCTCCTGTAACTCTGAGCGCAGTGCTTCTACCTCGTCGAGCACGATGCGACATTCGGTTCCCGGCCACTCATCGTTCACGGCTTCGCACAGGAGCTTGGCGACCTCGCCCTTCTCGCGCCCGCGCAGGTCTTTGTCTTCCTTGATGATGATGCGATGAAAGCCTCGCGCGGCGACGCGCCCCGCCTGCTCCACAACCGAGTCGTCGCGGTCGCCCGGCACGCCGATGATGCCTGTCACGCGACGGTCTTCCCACCTCGCAGCCATCCGGCAGACGGCGTCGAAGGCATCAGGGTTGTGGCCGTAGTCAACCATCACGTAGCCGCCGCCGACCCTGTACAGGTTGGCTCGACCGGGGTTCTCCGCGTCGCTGCGGAAGCGCGCGATTGAAGCCCCCACCTCTTCTCTCGACAAACCGAACGCACGCGCTGCGGCCACGGCTGCCAACGCGTTGGCGATCTGGAAGTCGGCGGAGCCGTTCATCGTGGCCGGTATCGCGGCGGCCTCGATGAACGCGTGCTCGCTGCCGCCTTCGAGTTCTACGAGCCAGCCGTCTCTGTAGAAGTAGGCCGTGCCGCCCGCGTCGCAGTGTTGGAGGAGAACCGGGTTGTCCTCCCGTAGCGAGAAGTAGACGTACTTCTTCGGCACGCGGCTAACGGCGGCTCGCTCGGAGAGACGCGCGAGCCGTTCGTCGTCGGCGTTGAGGATGAGCGTGCCGCCCTCCCGGACGCGCTCTGCCACGAGCGACTTGATCCAGAGGATGTCCTCGACCGATTCGATGCCGTCCTGCCCGATGTGATCCGCGCCGACGTTCGTGATGACGGAGATGTCCGACCAGTCGTAGCCGAGTCCGCGACGCACGATGCCGCCGCGCGCCGTCTCCAGCACGGCGGCCTCGATTGCTTTGTCCGTCAGAATCGTCATCGCCGAAACCGGCCCCGTCGTGTCGCCACGGACGATGCGCTCGCCGTTCAGATAAATTCCGTCGGTCGTCGTCGTCCCGGTCACGAGTCCCGCTTCGATCAGGATATGGCTGATCATGCGCGTGACGGTCGTTTTGCCGTTCGTGCCCGTGATGGAGATGATGGGAATGCGCCCGCCGGAACCGGCGGGAAAGAGCATCTCGACGATCTCGCGCCCCACGTCGCGCGGTTGGCCTTCGCCGGGATGCTGGTGCATACGCAGCCCCGGTGCGGCGTTGATCTCGATGACGCCCCCGCCTTTGCCGACGGGCGCGGCGATGTCATCGACGACGAGATCGACGCCGCACACGTCCATGCCCATGAGGCGCGCGGCGCGTTCGCAGAGACTCCTGACGCTCGCGTGAACTTCATCCGTTACGTCTTTGGCCGTCCCGCCGGTCGAGAGGTTCATCCCGGCGCAGAGCATGACGCGCTCGCCCGCCGCCGGGACAGCATCCATGCTCCATCCCTCTTTGCGCATGAAAGTCGTCAGGATGGGATCGTCCTTCTTGATCTTGGTGAGCGGCTTCTCGTGCCCCTCGCCGCGCAGCGGATTCTGGTTTTCGATCTCGATCAATTCTGCGACCGTGTGCGTGCCGTCGCCCATGACGTGACACGGGATGCGCTCGCTGGCCGCGACCATCCGGTAGCCGACGACGAGCACGCGATAGTTTCGCCCCCCGAACATCTCTTCGACCAGCACTTCGCGCGAAAACTCGCGTGCGATGTGGAAGGCGTTGACAATCTCGTCCGGTGTCGAGAGATGGAGCGAGACGCCCTTGCCCTGTCGCCCGTCCAGAGGCTTGACGACGACGGGCGCGCCGATTGTGTTGAGAGCCGCGACGGCCTCTTCCTCCGTATAGACGATCTCACCTTCGGGGACGGGGATGGAAGCCTTCGCCAGACGCGCCTTCGTCAGGTCTTTGTCGCCCGCGATCTCCACGCCAATC
>DASWNS010000171.1:0-2947 GCA_036399115.1 Pyrinomonadaceae bacterium
CTCATCTGGCCGCTCATCGCGCTCGGCTACGTCGTCAATCTCTACCAACGCGGGACGGCGAGTTTGAAACGCATGAATGCCATCTTCGCGATCAAACCCGACATCGCCGACGAGGAGAACGCGCCCGAGCAGCCGCAGATCAAAGGCCGCATCGAGTTTCGCAATCTGACTTTTAGCTACAGCGAACACTTGCCACCGGTTTTGCGCGACATCGATCTCGTGATCGAAGCGGGGCAGACCGTCGCGTTCGTCGGGCGCACGGGCACGGGTAAGTCTACGCTGATGAATCTGCTGCCGCGCATGATGGACGCGCCGCGCGGCACGGTCTTGATTGACGACGTTCCCGTGCGCGACTACCCGCTCAAGCAGTTGCGTTCGAGCATCGGTTACGTCCCGCAGGAGACTTTTCTCTTCAGCGAATCGCTCGCCGAAAACATCGCCTTTGGAGTTGAACGTGCGGAGCGCGCGGAGGTTGAATGGGCGGCGGAGATCGCGGGCTTGAGCGAAGACATACGCGGCTTTCCCGAAGGTTTCGACACGCTCGTCGGCGAGCGCGGCATCACGCTCTCGGGCGGGCAGAAGCAACGCACGGCGATTGCCCGCGCCGTGCTTCGTCAACCGCGCATCCTGATTTTAGACGACGCGCTCTCCAGCGTTGACACTTACACCGAAGAGAAAATCCTCGCGCAACTGCGCGGCGTGATGCGCGAGCGCACGAGTCTCATCGTCTCGCATCGCGTCTCCACCGTGCGCGACGCCGATCTCATCTGCGTGCTGGAAGAGGGGCGCATCATCGAACGCGGCACGCACGACGAACTGCTCGCGCGCGGCGGCGAATATGCCGCGCTCTACGAGCGGCAACTGTTGGAAGAAGAACTGGCCGCGAGTTGAAGTTCGGCTCAGAGGGTAAGGGTTGAAGTAGTTTTTAGTTTAGGCTGTTGATTGATGGCGGCCACAATCGGAGGAAGGGTTGATGAATCGGAGTGCGGAAAGAATGCCCGCCGAAGCGCGTCGGCGCGGGCTGTTGCTCATCTGGGGCGCGCAGTTGTTCTCGCTCGCGTTACTGTTCGGCCTCACCTACGTGGTTCGACCGGAGGCGAGCACGGACGGCAATCACACGCTCGCATGGACGCTCGGCGCAGTCGGCGTCAGTAGTTTCCTGCTCTCTTTTCTGGTAAAGCGAAAGTTGCTGGCGCGGGCTGCCGCCGAGCGTCGCCCTGAGTTGGGGACGACAGCTTACGTGCTCGCCTTCGCCATGTGCGAGATGGCGGGGCTGCTCGGCTTCGTGGCTTACGTCGTCACGGGGCTGTCCTACTCGCTGCACTCCTTCATCATCGCGGCAGCAGGGATACTCCTACACTTTCCCGCGCGCGGCGTGTTTGAAGAGATCGAAGCGGGCGGCAACGCGGGCGCGAATCTTAATCAGACGACTTTATAACCGGCGGAATTATCGAAACATGGCGACAGCAGTTCAACAATTTCACGAAGAAGAGGCCATCGGCAAAACTTACGATTCGCAGATCGCGCGTCGCCTCCTGCGCTACCTGCGCCCTTACCTGCGGCTCCTCATCCCCTCGCTCATCTTAACTCTGGCTTTAAACGGCCTGCGCGTGCTGCAACCGAAGTTCACGCAGTATGCGATTGACTGGCACATTCTGCCGTGCCAGTCGGGCGGCGGAGCAGCGTGTGAACCGGGCGGCCTCGTCTGGCTGGCAGCGGCGATGCTCGGCGTGCTGCTCTTAACTTTCCTCTTCTCTTACGCGGCTGCCGTCCTGCTCAACACCATCGGCCAGCGCGTGATGTACGACCTGCGCGCAGAACTCTACGAGAAACTGCAACATCAGGAGGTGGCCTACTTCGACCGCCATCCCGTCGGGCGCATCATGACGCGCCTCACTTCCGATGTTGACGCTTTGAACGAACTGTTCACCTCCGGCGTGACGGACGTGCTCGGCGATCTGCTGACCATCCTGATCATCATCGCCATCATGCTCTCGATGGACTGGCGGCTCACGCTCGTCACGCTCATCACCGTGCCGCTCCTGTTCGCCGCGACCTCCTGGTTTCGCAAGCACGCGCGGCGCGGTTACGACGCCGTGCGCACGCGCCTTGCGCGCATCAACTCGTTTTTGCAGGAACACGTTTCGGGCGCGCAGACCGTCCAGATTTTCAACCGCGAGGCCAAATCCGAGCGCAAGTTTCACGAACTCAACGACGACTACAGGCGCGCCAACATCGAGACGATCTTTTACTACGCGGTCTTCTTCCCGCTCGTCGATCTGATCGGCGCGGTCGGCATCGCGCTCATCGTCTGGTACGGCGGCTATCGCGTGATGGGCACGACGCCCGGCGCGCCGCAACTTCTGACGCTCGGCGCGCTCGTCGCCTTCATCCAATATTCACAGGCGTTATTCCAGCCGATCCGGGACATCTCTGATAAGTACAACGTCTTGCAGGCGGCGATGGTTGCCTCGCATCGCCTCTTCAAGACGCTCGACCTGCCCATCGCCATTACGACGCCGGAGACGCCCGTCAAGACGGGGCGCGCACGCGGTCGCATCGAGTTCGACCACGTCTGGTTCGCTTACAAAGGTGAAGACTGGGTCTTGAAAGATGTGTCGTTCGCAGTCGAGCCGGGTCAATCGGTCGCGCTCGTCGGGCACACAGGGTCGGGCAAGACGACGATCACGAATCTCCTCATGCGCTTCTACGACGTGCAGCGCGGGCGCGTGCTCTTAGACGGCGTAGACGTGCGCGAGTGGGACTTGAAAGCACTGCGCGAAAACTTCGCGGTCGTGTTGCAGGACGTGTTTCTCTTTAGCGGCACGGTCGAGAGCAACATCCGGCTCGGTCGGGAGGAGATGCCGGACGAGCGCATCAGTTGGGCTGCGCGCGAGGTGCGCGCCGACAACTTCATCGAAAAACTACCCGAAGGCTTCAAGTCGGA
>DASWNS010000172.1:0-6188 GCA_036399115.1 Pyrinomonadaceae bacterium
GCATGCCCCGTCGCGCACGACATCACTTTTTCCGGCGTCGCTTCGCTGCGCGCGAACTCGCCCGTCACGCGCCCTTCGTGCAGGACGAGCACGCGGTCGGACATGCCGAGCACCTCCGGCAACTCCGAGGAGACGAGCACGATGGCGAGGCCGGACTTGGCGAGCGCGTTGATCTGCGCGTAGATCTCCTGCTTCGCGCCCACATCTATGCCGCGCGTCGGTTCGTCGAGAAAGAGCACGCGCGGGTTCGTCAAGAGCCACTTGGCGAGCACGACCTTCTGCTGGTTGCCGCCCGAGAGCGTGCCCGCGATGGTGAAGACCGAGTTGGCTTTCACGCGCAACTCTCGCATCGAGCGGTTGCCCGCCGCCGCTTCCGCGTCAACGTCTGTCAGGAAGCGACCGGAGATGCGCGTAAGCCCGGCGAGCGTCATGTTATTCAAGATCGTCTGGTCGAGGACGAGTCCGAAGCGTTTGCGATCTTCGGTGACGAAGCCGAGTCCGTGGCGGATCGCGTCCGCCGGATTCTCGATCCGCACGCGCTTGCCCTCGATGAACACTTCGCCGCGCGCGCGTCCGACGTGTGCGCCGAAGATCGCCATCAGGAGTTCGCTGCGCCCCGCGCCCATCAAACCCGCGATGCCCAAGACCTCGCCGCGCCGCACCTCGAAACTCACGCCGTCAACCAGCAACTTTCCCGCCACGCCGGGGTCTTCGACGGTGAAGCCGCGCGCTTCAAAGAGCACTTGGCCCGGCGCGTGTTCCGGCACGGGGAAAATATCGCCCACTTCGCGCCCGACCATCCGCGCGATTACCGACGCTTCCGTGAGCGCGCTCGTCTGTTCAGTGCCGACCGTGCGCCCGTCGCGTAAGACCGTGATGCGGTCGCTCAGGCGAAACACCTCGTCGAGTTTGTGCGAGATGTAGATCATGCCGACGCCGCGTGCGCGCAGATCATTCAAGATGCTGAAGAGCGTCTCGACCTCCGCGTCTGTGAGCGCGGCGGTCGGTTCGTCGAGGACGAGGAGGCGCGCTTCCTGCGCGAGGGCTTTGGCGATCTCGACAAGTTGCTGCTGGCCGATGCCTAAGTTTCTGACGGGCGTGTGCGGGTCGAGCGGGAGATGGAGGTCTGCGAGCAGGCGGCCTGCACGCGAGTAGAGTTCGTTCCAGCGGATGATGCCGAAGCGGCGCGGCTCGCGCCCCAGAAAGATGTTCTCGCCGATGGTCATCTCCTGAACCAGAGATAGTTCCTGAAAGATGACGGCGACGCCCGCGCCTTCGGCGTCGCGCACGCCCTTGAACCGCCGCGCTTCGCCTTCGATGAAAATCTCGCCGCCGTACTCCGGATGCGGGTAGACGCCGCCGAGAATTTTCATCAGGGTTGACTTGCCCGCGCCGTTCTCGCCGACGAGCGCGTGCAACTCGCCGCGCCGCAGATCGAACGAGACGCCGTCGAGCGCGCGCACGCCGGGAAAGACCTTCGTGATGTCGCGCATCTCAAGGAAAGGCGCGCCGTCGCCGTTGCTGCGACTGCTGCTGCGGTTGCTGCCGGTCGTGTTCGTCGTCATCTCGTCACAGGCGTTCGGGCGGGGGCGTTCGTGTTCAATCAGCCCTGCGAGTTCTCTCTGCGCCTTTGCGTGAGTTTATTCTTTAGTAACTATTAACCTCACGCAAAGGCGCAAAGGAAAGCAGAGAGTAGTTTTCAGACGCGCGCTTAATTCGTCGCACGCGTTTATTGCGCTCCGGGGGAGTCCACCTTCGGGCATTGTTCGGGGGCGTTCTGGCAGATTCTTTCGAGCGTCTGGTAGCCGTCTTTCACGACCGTCGCCACCAGATTATTTTTGTCCACGGCCTGCGGCTCAAACAACATCGAAGGCACTTTTATCTTGCCGTTATCAACCGTGTCGTTCGTCTGGACGCTTTCGCCGCGCGCAAGTTTCATCGCCGCGTCAACCGCGCCGTAGGCCAGCGGTTGAATCGGTTTGTAGACCGTCATCGTCTGCTTGCCCTGCAAGATCAACTGGAGCGAGGCGAGGTCTGCATCCTGCCCGGAGACTAAAACTTTGCCCGCGAGTTTCTGCCCGTCGAGAGCCTGAATCGCGCCGCGCGCCGTGCCGTCGTTGGAAGCGACGACGGCGACGACATCGTTGTTGACCTGTGTGAGCGCGTTCTCCACGATGTTCAGAGCCTCGCTCGCCAGCCATTCGCGCGCCGGTTGATCGACGACGATCTTGATGTCGCCGCGATCCACTGCGGGCTGCAAGACGTTCATCTGCCCCTCGTGCAAGAGGCGCGCGTTGTTGTCCGTCGCAGAACCCTGCACCACGATGTAATTGCCCTTCGGCGCGCGCTCCAACAAATAACGCGCCTGCATCTCGCCCATCTTCACGACCTGGTGCGAGAGATAGAGGTCAACGTCGGCGTTCCTGATCAAGCGATCATAACTGATGACGGGCACCCCTTCGCGGTGCGCCATCTCGACAATGGTCGCCGCGATCTCGCCGTTGTGCGGCGCGACGATGAGCACGTCAACTTTCTGCGAGAGCAGGTTCTCGGCCTGCTTGATCTGCAAATTGTCGTCGCCGTTCGCCACCTGCACGGAGAGTTTCGCGCCCGCCTCCTGCGCGCGCTTCTCCACCAACTCTTTATCGCGCTGCCAGCGTTCCTCTTTCAGCGTGTCCATCAGGAAGCCGATGAAGATCTGTTCATTCGCCCCCTTCTTCTTGCGCGCGGTTTGCGCGCCGCCGTTCGTGTTTCCACCGGCAGCGTTATCGCCTGTGCCGCTCGTGCAAGCGGAAGCGGCCAGCAGCGTCGCTGCCAGCAGCAACAACAGTAGAGATGTGAATCTTCGCATGAGTTAAGCTCCTTGAATTTTTACGTGTGCGATTCTCAAGTTCAAAGCGTTTAGGGCGCGGTCTGCGGCGCGGGGGTTCCCCGCCGTCTGTAAAGCGAGACGACAGATGCCACACTCGATCTCGCGCGGGCTGTTGGATCAGTTGAAAATGAAAACAGGCTGATCGGTTGGGCGTAGCTTAACAAAGGCGCGGCGCATATTTCCATTGAATTTTTCCCGTGCGGATGTTAATTTGCGCCTATTCGAACCGTTCCCTTTAACTTTGCAAGCAATCTTGGCCGCCAAAGGTGCGGCGTTAATCCGCGACCGAGTTATCAAACCGGCGTCGTGGAGTTGTAGGTCAACAACTTTCTGATCCTGCGTGGTTCGAAGGCTCGACAGGCGCAGCACGAAAGCTGCGCGCCTCGCTTGGACAGGAAGCCTCTCAGGAAGGGTTTAAATCATGAGTTCAGTGCGGTGCAATTCTCTTCGCGCAGTGTTGTGCGGACTCTTCTTCCTCCTCTTCGCCGCCACTGCCGACGCGCAGTTTCGGGCGGCCATTCAAGGCTCTGTGACAGACCCGCAAGGCGGCACGGTCGTCGGCGCAACCGTCACGCTCACCAATAACGAAACCGGCAGGACGCAACAGACGACCACCGGCGACGAAGGCTTTTATCGCTTCGCCGGGCTGCCGCCCGCGCGCTACACGCTCACCGTCGAGCAGACGGGCTTCAACAAGAAGACGCTCGACAACGTGTTGGTCAACGCCGAGGCGACCGAAGGCATCAACATCACGCTGGAAACCACCGGCGTGATGGCCGACGTGACGGTGACGGACGTGCTCGCTTCGCCCCTCGAAACCGAAAACGCTCATATCAACAAAGCGATCACCACGCAGGAGATACGCCAGTTGCCGCAGTTTGGGCGCGACCCTTACGAGTTGCTGCGCCTGACGCCCGGCGTCTTCGGGCAGGGTGCGCGCAGCGGTTCGGGCGGCTCGGTTAATCTGCCCAACCAGTCAGGACCCGGCGGCTCGAATCGCGCCATCTTCCAGACCGAAAATCAGGTGCAAATCTCTGCCAACGGCCAGCGCGTCTCGGCCAACAATTTTCAGATCGACGGCACGAGCGTCAACAGCCTGACGCACGGCGGCGCAGCCGTTATCACGCCGAATCAGGAATCGGTCAAAGAGGTACGCGTCATCGCCAACAACTACTCTGCGGAGTACGGGCGCAACTCCGGCGCGCAGGTGCTCACCGTGTCGCAGAACGGAACGAACGATTTTCACGGCAGCCTCTTTCTCAAGAACAACAGTCCGGGCTTGAACGCCTTCAACAAGTACGGCGGCTTCAATAACGCTCCCACCGTCCGCGTCAACAACCGGCTCAATCAATTCGGCGGCTCCATCGGCGGCCCCCTCCCGCTCCCGCGCTTCGGCGAAGGCGCGCCCCCGGCCTTCGAGTTGGCACGCAATCGCGCCTTCTTCTTCTTCTCTTACGAAGGCTTGCGCAGCAGCAACACAGACTCCGTCAACGCCTTCGTCGAGACGCCGGAGTTCAGAAATCTGATTCTCCGCACGCGACCGAACAGCATCGCCGCGCGCATCCTCGGCGCACCCGGCATCACGCCGCGCGTCACGAGCGTCATCCCCGTCACCTGCGCCGCCGCCGGTTTCCCTTTCGGTTCGTTTACCAACTGCCAGCAGGTGGCGGGCGGGTTGGACATCGGCTCGCCTGCCGGTGCGACCGGGCAATATCTTCCCTTCAGCAGTCTGTCCGGCGGTGGCCTCGACGGCATCCCCGATCTACAGTTTGCCCAACTCGCCGTGCCGACCATCACGCGCGGCAACCAGTTCAACCCGCGTCTGGACTTCAACCTCGGCGAACGCGACACGATTGCTGTGAGCGGTTACCTCTCGCGCTTTCGCGGCGTCGGGAGCGACAGCCCGGGCAGGAGTCGCGCGATGGGCGACATTGCGACCGCCCCGAACAACAGTTTCGGCATGGTGACCTGGACGCGCACGCTCTCGCCGACGATGCTCAACGAGTTGCGCTTCAACGCCACGCGCTATGCCTACAACGAGATCGAGTCGTCGAGCGAGACGCCCTTCAACCTGCCCCGCATCGAGATCGAGAACATGCCGGGGGATCGTCTGCGCTTCGGCCCGCCACGCGCCGAGACGACGCCCGGCATCTTCGCCGAAAACACTTTCGAGTTTCGCGACACGCTGCGCTGGGTGCGCGGCACGCACGGCCTGAGCTTTGGCGGCGAACTGCGCAAGGAGCAGGACAACAACAACCTGAGCGGCGGCGCGCGCCCGCTCTACACCTTCGCCGGACTCTTCAACTTCACCAACGATGCGCCGCTCTTCTACTCCATCAACGCAGACCCGCGCACCGGCGGACCCGCCGACGCGCAACGCTACTTCCGCACAGACACCTACGCCTTCTTCGCGCAGGACGACTGGAAGGCGCGCCCGAATCTCACGCTCAACATAGGCTTGCGCTGGGAATATTTCTCGCCGCTCAGGGAGAAGCGCGGGCGGCTCAGCAACTTCATCTTAGGCCCGGCGGGTCAGGAATTGACGGGCGGCAGAATCGCCGTCGTAGACGAACTCTACGAGCCGGATCGCAACAACTTCGCGCCGCGTCTCGGCTTCGCGTGGAGTCCAAGTCAGATTCTCGGAACCGATTTCCAGAACAAGATGGTCATTCGCGGCGGCTTCGGCATCGCCTACAATCGCCTGCCCGTCAACGTCTTCGAGAACACGCGCGGCAACCCGCCCTTCTTCGCGCGCTACAACATCTGCTGCGGCACTTCGTCGCAGGATTTCAGCACGCCGTTCGCGGGCGGGCAGATTCTCTACGCCACGGGCGCGAGCAACTCGCCTTTCAGCTATCCGTTCAACCCTGCGCTGGCCTTGACGTTTAATCCGGCCAACGGCATTCCCATCGTCCGTCCCGGCTCGGAGGTGGAAATCTACGGCGCACCGCAGGACGTTTCGACGCCCTACGTCTACACCTATTCGCTCGAAGCGCAATATGCTCTGCCGGGCAATCTCAGCGCGGAGGTCGGCTACCAGGGCAGTTCGAGCCGCAAGCTCGTGCGGCTTGTCGATCAGCGTTTCCTCTACGCGAACGACCCCAACAGCTTCTTCGCCTCGCGCATCATCTTCCCGCTCGCCGACACGAACGCCAACTACAACGCACTGCTCGCGCGCCTCTCGCGCCGCTTCTCGCGCGGCTTCCAGTTCGACGCGCACTACCGTTTCAGCAAGAGCATCGACGTAGTTTCGAGCGAGCAGATCGGCGCGCCCAACCCGACCTACCCGCTCGACCCGCGACAGGAACGTGGTCCT
>DASWNS010000173.1:0-7145 GCA_036399115.1 Pyrinomonadaceae bacterium
TGGACGAGACGAAACTCGACCCGCGCAGCCTTAAACTTGAGATCACGGAATCGGTCGTGATGGAAAACATCGACACGGCGACCGAGATGCTCAAGCAACTGCGCGCGCTCGGCGTTCAACTCAGCATTGACGATTTCGGCACCGGTTATTCGTCGCTCAGTTATCTACACCGTTTCCCGATTGACACTCTGAAAGTTGATCGCTCGTTCGTCATGCGGATGGTGGACAACAATGAGAACATAGAGATCGTCCGCACCATCCTGATGCTGGCGCAAAATCTGGGCATGGACGTGGTGGCCGAAGGCGTGGAGACGAAAGAGCAACTCGCGCTCCTGCGCAAACTCGGGTGCGAAAACGGACAGGGATATTTCTTCTCGCGCCCGGTCAGCGTGGGCGGCGCGGAGAAGATCATTGCCGACACCTATTCGCATGCGGAGAGTTCGCCCGACAAGCAGCCGAACGTGCGCGCGATTCGTCCGGCGATGGTGGCTTGAGATAGATAGGATGCAGCGATAAATAAGATATAAAGGGAAAGGGAATTATGGCTGAACGCAGACAGGCAGAACGTGTTTATGTACGACTCAATGCGCGTTGGGAAGGCGTCTTGGCGCAGTGCGAAGGCCACCTCGTCGATCTCAGCGCGACGGGATGTTTTGTACTGACTTCAGATCGTGTCAAGACGAAGGAACTGATCCGCGTGGAGATTCAATTGCCGACCGAAGGCTGGATGTATCTCTGGGGCGAGGTGGTCTACCGCATCGAGGACATGGGATTCGCGCTACGCTTTACGGGCGTGAGCGAGATGGAACAGGCCATGCTCAATCTCCTGCTCGAATTCGTTCGAGACGAGGCCAGCAGCAGCGTGGCCGCTCCCGTATTAGCGACGAAATAAGAGCCGCTGTAGTCGCCGCTCATTCATAAGATCAAATAGCCCGGTCGGCACGTGACAGAGTTTTCGCTTCGCGACTCTTCGACTGCCAGCCGGGCTTTCGCTTGTCGTTTACCCGTTCGGCGCGTGGGCGCGACCTCTGGCGTTGACGCTCGGCCAAAATCGTTATATCTCTAACTCGCGAACCGAGGAGCATGGCCGACGATTTAACGATGCGCTACATTGAGAATCCCCCGAACCCCTGGAACACTACGCACGTCGAATGGATCGGCGAGCCGCCGGAAGCCGCGCAGGAGATCTTCGAGGAAGAGGCCACGCGCTCCATCATCACGAAGAACGATAGCCCCGACGTGGGCTTCGACTACAGCGTCAACGTCTATCGCGGCTGCACGCACGCCTGCACCTATTGCTTCTCGCGCCCCACGCACGAATATCTGGGCTTCGGCGCGGGCACGGATTTCGAGCGCAAACTCGTCGTCAAGATTCACGCGGCGGAGTTGCTGCGCAGGGAACTCATGCGCCCTTCTTGGAAGGGCGACGAACTCGTCTTCTCTTTCACCTCCGACCCTTACGTGCCGCTCGAAGCCCATTACAAGTTGACGCGCAGGTGTCTGGAAGTCTGCCTTGAGTTTCGCAATCCGGTGAGCATCGTCACCAAGTCGGCTCTGGTACGGCGCGATCTAGACCTGCTCGTCGAACTCGCGCGCGACGCCTCCGTCGAAGTTTACTTCACGATCCCTTTTGCCGACGCCGCGACGGCACGCGCGCTCGAACCGTTTGCGCCCGCGCCCGATGCGCGTTTCAAAGCGATGGCGGAACTTGCCGCCGCAGGCATCCCCGTCGGCATCGGCATCGCGCCCGTCATCCCGACGCTCAACGATGCGCACATCCCGCAACTCTTGAAGCGTGCGCGCGAGGCGGGCGCGCGTCATGCTTTTATGACGCTCCTGCGTCTCCCCGGCAGCGTCGCGCCCTACTTCGAACAACGCTTGCGCGAAGGGTTGCCGACAAAGGCCGACCGCATTTTGAAGCGGCTGCGCGAGATGCGCGGCGGGCGTCTCAATTCGAGCGAGTTCGGCGAGCGCATGCGCGGGCAGGGCGAATACTGGCGCATGATCGAACAGAGTTTTCGCCTGCACTGCGAGCGGAACAATTTCAACCGGCACGGCGATGTCTTAGCGGTTACACCGCGCCGCACCTTTCGTCGCCCGTCGCCGCAAGGCTTGCTCTTCGAGTAGAGAAAATTTGTACAAGCGCGGCGGTCAAGACTAAACGCTTGATCTTCTCGCGGCGAAGATTTACAACACAGGCAGTTCCTACAAAACCCTGCACGCATCACGACGGAGGTACACCTGAAATGATGACCATTGACGATGTGATACGCGAGCGCGAGCCATATTTTGTACGTGAATCGGCGACCGTGCTCGAAGCGGCGAAGTTTATGACGAACCTCAACATCGGGGCGGTCTGCGTGCTCGACGACGAAGGGCGTCTGCGCGGCATCTTCTCCGAGCGCGCGGTGCTGCGCCGCGTCGTCATCGCGGGGAAAGACCCTGCGACGACAAAGGTTGGCGAGATAATGAGCGTGATCAAAGCCGTCATCGAATGCAAGAACACGCCGCACGAAGCTCTGGAGTTGATGGAGAAACACGGCACGCGTTACCTGCCCGTCGTGCGCAATGATCGTTGGGTCGGCATGCTCGCCATGCGCGACATCATGCGCGTCGAACTCGGCGAGCAGGGCGATGAGCTACGCTTGCTGCACGAGTACATCCAGCAATAGAGGAGTGACAAGTGACGAGTGACAAGTGACGAGAAAAGCCGTGAATCGTGAATCGTGAATAGAGGAACTGCTTTCTTCTATTCACGATTCACGATTTACGATTCACGGCTTTTTAACTTGTCACTCGTCACTGCTTTATAGCGTGCGCGTTACTTTCGAGAGCGAGCGGGGCGCGTCCGGGTCGAGTCCCTTCGCTTCTGCGAGGAGTGCGGCGAAGAGTTGGGCGGGGATGATGTAGGGGATGGGCGCGAGAAATTCGTTGATGTCGGGCGGCAGGCGGAGCGCGCGCGTGGCGGTTCGTGCGGCTTCGTCGTCGCCGGTGATGACGAGCGTGTCGGCGCGCAGTTCACGGAGGCGCGCGAGGAGCGTGCGCGTGCTCTCGACGGTGACGCCAGGCGGGGCGAAGAGGATGACGGGGAAGTGGCGTTCGACCATCGCCAGCGGCCCGTGCAGAAAGTCTGCGGAAGAGAAGCGTTCGGCGACCACGTAGCAAGTCTCCATCAACTTGAGCGCCATCTCGTAGGCGTTCGCGTAGAGCAACCCGCGCCCGACGACGACGCAGTTTTCCATGAAGACGTAACGCTCCACGATCTCTGCGACCGCCGCGCGAAGTTCGAGCGCGCGTGCGGCCATCTCGGGAATCGCGTCGAAGTTCGTGTGTTCGGCGCGGCCTGCGGCGAGCGCGGCGGCGAGCATGTGGAAGTGGAGTATCTGCCCGGTGAAAGTTTTCGTGGCGGCGACGGAGCGTTCGCGCCCGCCGTGCATCAAGAGCGTCTCGTCAACGAGCGACACCATCGCGGAGTTCGCTTCGTTCGTGATGCCGACGGTGTATGCGCCGCCCGCGCGCGCGTTCTCAAGGACGCGGTTGATGTCTTCGCCCTCGCCCGATTGCGAGACGCCGACGACGAGCGCGCCGCGCAGATTCAGGCGCGCGTGATAGAGCGTGTGCACGGATGGCGCGGAGAGCGAGACGGGAATCCCCGTTGCCACTTCGAGCAGGTAACGACCGAACAGCGCGGCGTTGTCGGAACTGCCGCGCGCCACGAGCACGATCAAACTGACGCCGCGCTCGCGCAGAAACGCGCCGAGACGTTCAACCTTCGTCCGCTCCGCGTCAATCGTTCGCCGCAACGCCTCCGGCTGTTCGGCGATCTCTTCCAACATCAGAGACAACGTTTCATCCTCCTGCGCGCCTGTCACAAACTCGCCAGATCATTTCCCGTCGAATCATTCAACGACTCGCGCCGGACGCCGGAATGCAAGCGTCTCTGCGCGCCGCGAATCATCTCATAAACTTTCCTGGCCTGCGGGATCATTTCCAGACTCGGCGGCGTTTGCCCTCTCGTCGCGCCCGGCAACGCGCCGAAATTGCTCCAGCGTCCGAACGGGCTGGCGGGGGCGAAGGTGATCGTGCCGCTGCCGTCTCCGCGTTCGTCGAGTGAGATGTCGCTGAGCGTGGAGAGACTGAGCGATTGGACGCGTTTGCCGTGTTTGCCGGAAGTGATGATGATGCGGTCGTTCGTCAGCCCGTAAAAAGTGTGTGTGCGCGTGCGCGCGTCGGTGAAGAAGCGACCGAAGATCAAGTGGAGTCCGATGAGGACGAAAGGCACGCCGAAGAGCCAGAAGAAGATGGGCGCGCCGCTCAAGATCGCCGATACTTCCCAGAAGATGGCGAAGCCGCCCCAGAGCAGGCTGAACGGGATCATAAACGCGTCCGAGGGACGCAGCAGGAGTCCCTGCCGTGGCTGCCCAGACCAGATCAACTGTTCGCCCGATTCGAGCTGCGCGCGGACGGCCTGCGTTGGATCATTCCACATGAGTCAGGTTTAAGTCGGATGCTTCTTGATCTTGCGGCGTGGTTTCGGTAAAAGTCTCTCTGCTCCTTTGAACAGTTCCAGACACGAATCCAGATGCAAAAATCACACGGCCATATTTTAACACGGCGGCTCGTTAGCCGCCCCGCCTTCCTTCCATGCCAGCACGCCTTCCTTGCGGGCTGGCTTTGCCTCGCGCTCCTGCTGCTCGCCTCCTCCGTCGCCCGCGCGCAAACGGACGACGCGACGCGGGATGTGCGAGTTATTCCCCAACCGCGACAGTTGACGCTCAAACCCGAACGCTTTCGCCTGACGCGCGACGTGCGCCTCGTGCTCGCCGCGCCGCGCTCGGCTGAAGACCGTTTCGCGGCGGAGGATTTTGCGGCAGACGTGCGCGAGACGGCGGGCGGACTCGCGCTCTCAATCGGCAGGAGCCGCCGCCGCGCCTCGATCCTGATCGGCGCGCTCGACCTCGCCTCCGTGCAGTCCGCGCTCCGGCGCGCGAACGTGAGCGCGCCGCCCGACTTGAACGAAGAGGGCTATGTGCTCTCGGTCAGCGCGGATGAGGTCGTCGTTGCGGGTAAGACGGCGGCGGGAACCTTCTACGGCTTGCAGACTTTGAAGCAACTCGTGCGCGGCGACGCGTCCGAAGCATTCCTGCCCGGCGTCAGGATCGTCGATTGGCCGCAGATGCGCTGGCGCGCGCTCTCTGACGACATCAGCCGTGGCCCCGTGCCGACCGTCGAATACATCAAGCGACAGTTGCGCACGCTCGCCGCCTTCAAGATGAACATGCACTCCTTCTACATGGAGCACACGTTCGGAAGCCGCTCGCACCCGCTCGTCGCGCCCGTGGGCGGTTCGCTCACGCCCGAAGAGATCAGAGAACTCTTCGCCTACGCGCGTCGCTATCACATCGAACTCGTGCCCGAACAGCAGACCTTCGGACATCTGCACAAGGCGCTCAAGTTCGAGAAGTACAACGAACTCGCCGAAGTGCCTTACGGCGACGTGCTCTCGCCGCAACAGGAAGGCTCTTTCAAACTCGTCGCCGACTGGTACAGGGAACTCGACGAGTTGTTCCCCGGAAAATTTTTTCACATCGGCGCGGACGAGACGTTTGAACTCGGCGAGGGGCAGAGCCGCGAACAGGTGAAGGCGCGCGGCGTGGGCGCAGTCTATTTCGAGCATCTCCGGCGCGTGCGCGAAATCTTGCAGCCTTACAACCGCCGCCTCATGTTCTGGGGCGACATCGCGCTCAATCATCCCGAACTCATCGGCAGCATCCCGAAAGATTTGATTGTGATGAACTGGGCTTACGGAGCGCGTCAGGATTTCGCGGCGCGCATCAAGCCGTTCAAGGACGCAGGACTCGAACAGTTCGTCTGTCCCGGCGTCTCCAACTGGAATCAGGTCTTCCCGCATCTCGACAACGCCGCCAAAAACATCACGGGCTTCGTGCGCGACGGGCAGCGCGCAGGCGTGCTCGGCATGATGAACACGAACTGGGACGACGACGGCGAGACGCTCTTCGAGATGGCCTGGTACGGCGTCGTGCTCGGCGCGGCGGCTTCGTGGCAGGAGGGCGAAGTAGACCTGTCGCAGTTTGAACGCAACTTCGACTGGGCGTTCTTCCGCCACGACGGCGAAGAGTTCGTCCGCGCTCTGCGCACGCTCGGCAGCGTCAACACGACGCTCGGCATCAACACGAGCAATCCGTTGTTCTGGCAAGAGCCGTTTACGAACGCGTTTCAAGAACGCTCGCGCGGGTTGCGAGAGAAGACGCGCGAGATGCGCCGCGCCGTCGAAGGCGTGGAAGAGATGCTCGCGCGTGAAGGGGCGAAGGCGCGTCGCAACCGCCAGTCAATCGCGTCCATGCGTTTCGCGGCGCAACGTCTGGATCACATGGGGCGACGGATGCAGGTCGTCGAAGGGTTCAGCCGCGACTACTGGCAGGCTTACCTGAATCTAGGCGACCGCAGGCAGGTTAACCGCCTGCGACGTTATCATGGAGCGATCTACAACAACCTGCGCGAGATGGCCGAAGAACTGGCGACGCTCAAAGCGAGCTACCGCGAACAATGGCTCGCGGAGAATCGCCCCTACTGGCTCGACAGCGTGCTCGCGCGCTACGATCAGGCGATAGCGACGTGGCTCGGTCGCAGCAAGGCTTTGGAAGAAGCGATGCGCGAATACAACGAGAGTTCGACGCTTCCCAACCCCGAAGAGTTCGGCCTCGGCTCACGCCCCGACCAGCCTTAACGAACGAAAGCTATCTTTGCGCCCGACGATCTTTCTTCTTTGCGCCTGCGGCACGAACCCGTCCACGCCGCAGGCGCAAAGTTGAGTCTTAACGCGCCACAGGGCTGAGAGATTCTTCCCGGCTTTGAGATCAATTCTCAGGAGTTGAATGATGGACGTGCCAGATGCAGATCAACGCGGCGGGTGTGGGGCAGAGCGTCTGCTTTCGCTCGACGTGTTTCGCGGCCTGACCATTGCGGGCATGATCCTCGTCAACAATCCGGGACCGAGCGGCAGAGTCTATTGGCCGCTCGAACACGCCGCGTGGCATGGTTGGACGCCGACCGATTTGATCTTCCCGTTCTTCCTCTTCATCGTCGGCGTCTCCATCACGCTCGCCTTCGCACGCCGGGTCGAA
>DASWNS010000174.1:0-9152 GCA_036399115.1 Pyrinomonadaceae bacterium
GAATATAACTATGAAGGGAAAGACTAGGGGAGGCCTCGAAGGCCGGGGCGACACGCGTGCGAACTCCACACCAACAACGTAACTCTCGCCGGTGATGGATGATATTTAATCAGTGTTGGCAGGCTTTGATACCAATCGGTACGGCGAATGTGAGGTTGTTATGTCACATTTCCCTGTCAAAACCGGCAGAAGTTGTGCGGCACGCATCTTGCGAAGGTACCACCTGTGCGGAGTCACCCGGGAGAGCCTTTCCTTCTGTTAACAGGTATCTTAAATTTTCGACAGTTGAAAGCTGTAAGGTTGAAAAAATGATATTACGAAACAGTCGTTCTCTGACAACACTGCTCTTACTACTCGCGCTCGGCGTCCTGACAACTTCCACGCCCGCTCAAGAAGCTAAACCCGCATCACCCGAAGAAGCTAAGACAGACAAGCAGAAAGATGTTCCGGCGGGGACACCTGTGCTCTGGCGTGATCCGGGCGACATCGCCGCGCGCAACCTGCTGCATGGACCGGGCGGCGAGGAGATGAAGCCGAACCTGACGAGCGTTACCTTCGTCAAGGAAGAGACGGGCGGCTACTCGCTGAAGTATCGCGTGCGCGACGGGGCGGGCAGCGAGTGGGTGGCGAAGATCGGCAAGGAGGCGCAGAGCGAGACGGCGGCAGTGCGTCTCCTCTGGGCTATCGGTTACATGACGGAGATCAACTATTTAGTCCCGCGTCTCCACATCGAGGGCAAAGGCACGTTCGAGAATGTGAGGCTCGAAGCGCGACCCGAACACATCAAGCGTCTCGACGAATGGAAGTGGACCAGGAACCCCTTCTCAGGCACTAAGGAGTTGCGTGCGCTCGTCATCATGATGGCGTTTCTGAACAACTGGGACATTAAGGATACGAACAACAAAGTCCTGCTGGTGCCCAACCTGAAGACCGGGCAGAACAGGTTGCACTACATCGTCAGCGATCTCGGCGCGACCTTCGGCAGGGTGAAGGTGGACGCTCCTGTTATCTGGCGCATCAAGCGCAACCGCAACGACCCGGCGGACTACGCCGAAGACCCCTTCCTCGAAGATGTGACGGACGGGCGGGTCTTCCTCTTCTACAAGGGCAAGAGCCAGCGTCTCTTTGATGACCTGAGGGTGGAAGAGGCGGCGTGGCTGGGCAGCCTGCTTGCGCAACTGAGCGATCAGCAGATCGGCGATGCCTTCCGCGCGGCCAACTACACTCCGACGGAAGTCCGTCTGATGACCGGAGCCGTGCGCGCGAGGATCAACGAGTTAGCCAACATACGTTGAAGTAATCATCACAGATATTGACAGACGCTCAGCGCCGCGCAATTTGCTTGCCCGGCGCTGAGCGTCTGTTCGAGCACGGCTTGCCGATTCGCCCCGGCGGGGTAAAGGTGCCGGAGTGGGCGGCGTCCTTCCGCGCGGCGTGCCGGGTAAGAACGGATCGAGAGAAGAGCTTTATTGTTCCCCAAATCTCCAACCCGACGGCCAATTACACGGCAAGGAAGAACTTTATTGTTCGCGAACATAATTTGTTTACGACAAATAAAGTTGCGCTCTAAAAGGACTAACGCTTCGTTGTCGGGGCGCGTTATACTTTCGTCAAAACTGCTTGAGCCTTTTCATCTGGCCGCGTTGACTGGCTTCTCATACGTTCGCGTTCGTGGCTGACGTGTTAACCGGCAGTTCAGAAATTTCGAGAGAGCATCACGGTGTCTGTTTTGCGCCGGAGGGGCGGCGTGCGCCGTGGGTGAGCGAGGTTGAGGCCAATGAAGCGGTCAGTCTTTTATTTTGATGATGACGCCACGCTGCTCGACATCTTTCAGGAGATGTTTGAAGACGAATATGATGTGCGCACGACGACGAAACTGGCGGAGGCGCGGCAGATGCTCTCCGAGTGTGCGTCCGACATCATTATCACCGACCAGAGCATGCCGGAAATATCAGGTCTGGAGTTTTTGCGCGAAGCAATCAAAAAATGCCCGGACAGTTTCCGCGTGATGCTGACCGGCTATTCGCTGGTGGGAGACGTGTTCGGCGAGATCGCGAACGGGGTGATAGATATTTTCATCTTGAAGCCCTGGAAGGAAGAGCAGATGAGGCAAGTGCTGGAACGCGGCGGCGCGGCGGTTGAAGTGCAGCGCAAGTTGAGGTTGGGTTAACCGGCAACCTCGAATCGGAGCGTCGTTTCCTAGTCAAGCCTCCTTCTTCTTTTGCACGAGCACTTGAAAGCTGCGGCTCATTCCATTGGGGAGAATCATTTCGCGCGCGCCGAGCCTCAGGCGCAGACGTTCGGCTTCGGTGGGTTGTTGTGCGGTGAGTCGTTCGAGTTCTTCGAGAAAACCGGAGCGCAAAAGAAACTCGTCCTGACGTTGGAGTGAAATTGTTTCCAATCCTGCTTCTTCGCCCGCCTGTTTTAATCCTGTCCAGTTAATCGTCGTCGTCAGGTCGTGCTCGCCGGGTCGGGCTAGCAAGTCTGCGACGAACTGGTGCGCGCGAAAGCCACGCAGCGTGCCCTCGCTTCGCGCTGTCGATTGATAGAGTTCTGCGGCTTCCGCTCCGTAATCGACCGTGACCAAGTAGCCGCGCTTGATGACAGGCGCGGCATCCGCGAGCCAATCTTCCGCCGCCAGGTTGACTTCGGCGACCTGACCTTCGGCAAGCGTTGTCTTCAGGCGTGAGAAGTGTGCGGCGAGTCGCGTGGTGGTCGGCTCTCGCTCGATCCAGTTGAAGTTGCGCGCTTCGTCCAGACCGACGCACAACTCGCGCAGTTGGCCGTTGCGCTGTCGCACACGATGAACCGGGAGCGCGTCGAGCAACTCATTACTGAAAATCAACCCGGCATCGAATGAAAGGCCGCGCAAGTTGTTTTGACAAAACTCGACGCGGCTGGCGAAGGCGGCCAACGTTTCGCTTGCGCGCTTGCGCGCATCGGCACTGATCTCGGCCAGGTAATAACGCGTCGCCTGAAAGACGCGCGGGTGTGTACGCTCTAAAGTTTCGAGCAGGACGCGCGCGAAATCGCCCGCGCCCGCGCCCGCCTCAAGGATCGTCCATTCAACGGGCGAACCTAATTCCGAGTAGAGCGCGGCGAAATAGCGTGCGAAGGTGGCGGCGAAGAGCGGGCTGAGTTCGGGACTGGTGCGATAGTCGCCCCCGCTGTCGGGGCGTCCCCAGCGCGTGCGGTCGGGGCGGCAGTAATAGCCTTCGCGTTCGTCGTAGAGCGCGGCGGCCATCCAGTCGCGGAAAGAGATCGCCCCCGTGCGTTCGATCTGTTGGCGCAGACGTTCTGCGAGCGGCGAAGATGTCCCTTCGGGCAGACTCATCGCTCCGAAGGATCGGTTTGTTTGTCGAGCAGACGCGTGGTGTGGTCTGTCACGCTGGGCGGATGATTGAGTTGCCCCGTGTCCACCTGCGGCTGGCGATAGGTGGGCACGCCCTGTTGCGACGCGGGCGGCAGCATCTCCTGCACGGCGGCGTTGATGTGCGGCGGCGGGGCTTGCGGCGGCGCGTAGAAGCGTTGCGGCTGCGGGGTAAAGTGCGTCGCCTGCGGCGCGCCTTCCTCAAAAAATGCGGCGAAGATGATTCGCAGGATGGCGGCCATCGCGCCGAGCGCGCCGAGTATCATAAACTCCTCGGGGGTGCCAATCACCTCGTGCAGGATGCCGAAAAACGGGACGAGGAAGATGCTGGCGAGCAGGAGCGCCGCGCCTTGTTTCACGCCCCGGCGACGCGGCGACATCGGCTTCGAGCCGGTGCTCTCGTTGTGCGCCATGTGAACGGGAAGCATGCCCCCCGTCAACAGCAGTTCGGCCACACCGGCGAGCGGAAAGCCGCAGCGCGAACAGAAGCGCACTTCCGCGCTCACTTGCGACTGGCCGCATTTCGGGCAATACATCAGGAGAAACCTCTCAATCTTTTCGTCTTTCTTTACGACGCGCGGCGCAGACGTGAATCGCGCGCGTGTCATAGACTACGCCGCTCGAACCTCCAAAGTTCGACGCGGCGGGAGTTTTCAGAGCGAAGGGAGGCGTGCGTTCGAGAACAGTTGGAACGTGGCGAAGGCACGCCCCTGATGATGCGCGGCGCGCATGAGCGTCTCGTTCAACAGCGCAAAGAGCGCACGCCTCTCGCCCGCAGGCACAGCGATCTCCCGCAACAGATCATCATCCGATTCGACGAGCGCGAGGCCGCGTCGCCGCGTCGCTTCAACCTCTGCAAGATACTCCGCGACGAGGGCGGGCGTCGAGAGCGTCTCCGGCAGCGTCCACTCGAAAGGGTCGTCCCACAAGTTAGCCGTGACGCCGCCGAACGTCTGTTCGACCGACGCCGCGCTGCGCAAGAGATGTTCGCCGCACGAATAGAGGGGAGCCGCGCCCCTTCCCTTCACCGCCGCGTCCGGCTGCCGGTAGAGAAACTCTGCGGGCAGCACGCGCACGAGCGCGCACGAACGCGCATGGAGAGCGGCAAACTGTGTGTCGAGAGTTGAAATGAAGTTGTTCATTGATTCATTTCTTCATTGCTTCGATGGATCAATGAGCCAATGAACGGGTGCGTTATCTGGTGCGCCGGTCTGTCTCTTCGATCACGGTGCCGAAGGTGCGACCGCCGAAATTGAAGCCCTGCGTGACGTGACCTTTCGCGCCGACCCGCGCTCCCTTCCGGGGCGCGCCGCCGCGCTTTGAGACGACCCAGATTTCGCCCGTTCCGTCGTCAACCTTGTAAGCCCCGCCGACGAAAGGCACGCTGTAGCTATCTTCCACCCTCCCGGTGATCCCGACCTCCTTGTCGCGATAACGATCCGGGTTGTCGAGAATTTTTCCGATGTTGGTCTTACTCGGACAGGCGGTGAACAGGAAAACACCGAGGAGGGCGAAAGCGAGAATAGAAACTTTTCGACGTGAGCGCATGGCTTCTCCTTCTTATGTTGAAATACGGGAGAGGCGGAAGAGAGGGCGGAGGGATGAGGGATGAGGGATGAATCAGAAAGGAAGTAGACTCAACTTAGTTGAGCAATTTCTGATTCATCCCTCATCCTTCATCCTTCATCCCTTCCCTTAGTTGCCGTACCAGCCGATGGGTTTGCCTGAGAGATCAACCCAGACGCTCTTGACGTGCGTGTAGAGTTCGAGCGCGTGCTTGCCCATCTCGCGCCCGTAGCCGGATTGCTTGTAGCCGCCGAAGGGCGAGGCGGCGTTCATCATGTTGAAGGTGTTGATCCAGATCGTGCCCGCTTTGATCTCTCTGGCGAAGCGGTGTGCGCGCGTGATGTCGCGCGTCCAGATGCCTGCGGAGAGGCCGTAGATCGTGTCGTTGGCCTGCTTGATGAGATCGGCCTCATCCTTGAACGTGATGACGGAGGCGACGGGTCCGAAAATCTCTTCCTGTGCGACGCGCATCGTGTTCTGCACTTCGCTGAAGACGGTCGGCTGGAAGAAGTAGCCTTTCTGGAAGTTGCCTTCGAGCGCGGGCGCGCCGCCGCCCGTGAAGACGGTCGCGCCTTCGGTGCGCGCGATCTCCACGTAGCCCTTGATGCGCGTGAGTTGTTCGGCGGAAACCTGCGGTCCCATCTGCGTCGCTTTGTCCATCGGGTCGCCGACCTTGATCTTCTCCGCTTTCGTCTTGAACCGATCCAGAAACTCCTCCTTCACGCGCTCGTCAAGGAAGAGACGCGAACCGGCGCAGCAGACCTGCCCCTGATTGAAGAAGATGCCCATCATCGCGCCGTTGACCGCCTGATCGATGTCGGCGTCGGCGAAGACGATGTTCGGGGCTTTGCCGCCGAGTTCGAGCGAGACTTTGGTGAGATTGTCAGCCGCCGTGCGCGCGATGATCTTGCCCACTTCGGTCGAGCCGGTGAAGGCGATCTTGTCTATGCCGGGATGCGAGGCGAGCGACGCGCCCGCCGTCTCGCCATAACCGGGCACGATGTTGACGACGCCATCGGGGAAGCCCGCTTCCTGAAACAGCTTGCCGAGTTCCAGCGCCGTCACCGGAGTCTGTTCGGCGGGTTTCAGGACGATGGTGTTGCCTGCCGCGAGCGCGGGCGCGAGTTTCCAGGCGGCCATCAGGAGCGGAAAGTTCCAGGGGATGATCTGGCCGCAGACGCCGAGCGGCTCGCGCAGGGTGTAGTTGAACATCTGGCCGGGGACGGGGATCGTCTCGCCTTCGATCTTCGTCGCCCACCCGGCGAAGTATTCGAAATTCTCCACCACGCCCGGCAGATCAATGTACATGGACTCCTTGATCGGCTTGCCGTTGTCGGCGGTTTCCAGCGCGGCGAGTTCCTGCGATTTCGACTCGATCAATTGCGCGAGTTTATACAGCAGACGCCCGCGATCACGCGCGCTCATACGCGACCACTTACCCTCGAACGCGCGCCGCGCGGCAGCGACGGCCTTGTCTATATCGGCCTTGTCGCCCTCTGCGACCTCGGCGAGCGTCTCGCCCGTAGAAGGGTTCGGCGTGGCGAAAGTCTTGCCGGATTCGGCATCAACCCACTTGCCGTCTATGAAGAGTTGATAGCGACGAGGCGACTCGGACGCAGTTTGAGATGACGACATGGAAAACTCCTTAGCTCAGATTCTTAAAAATATGTTGGAGAGTCTTGACAGTGAACTTCGTGCACGGTCATTACTTTAGCATCTACTCCGGGCGAAGTCTAAACGCCCCCCTTCCGTCTCACGCTCTCGCTTTGGCGGCAGACGCCCGCCGCAAAACCGAAGGGGCAGCCGTCCTTGCCCAAGGCGGCTGCCCCTCTCTGCGCTCCGGTGCGATGGGGATCAGAGTTGTGAGAAAAATTTTCGGGCGGGTCGAACTCTACAAGGCGATTCGGGGTGAAGGTGTGGGGTCGGGGAAACGGAGCCGGGTTGTAGGTTCAGGACTTCGCTTCGCCCGACTCGTTGGCGGCGTAGCGCAGGTCGCGGTCGCCCGTCACTTCGTCCCAATCGTAGCCGAGATAGGTCGCGAAGTGGTGTAGTGTCGTCTCCCATTGCTCGCGCCGCGCGCGGTAGAGGTTCCAGCCTTCGTTCGTGTCCTGGCGCGTCTTGATGCCCGCCGCCGTTAGTTGTTGCACCGTCTGGCGGTAGCGTCTGAGCAGACGATGGGAAACGTCTGCGGGGTCTTCCGGCGGGCGCATGCGTTCATGTTTCAGATTGAGCGCGATGGTGAGTTGGCCGAGCACGTGGAGGCTGCTTGCTTCGAGCGTGCGCAGTTCCGGATGCCCGCACGTCTCCGTGTATTCGTCTGCGTCGAGACACGAGTTGATGACGGCGCAGGTTTCCAGCACGAGGAAGAAGACGCGCGGCATGCTCTTATGCACGGCGACGGGATGAAAATAGTGTATGACGGGATGCTCGGCGTGCGACTCCTGAAGTTCGTTGATGTCGCGCGCCGCCAGGCGCAGGACAGTCTCGAAGCCGTGAAAGCATCCTGAGACAAAGTGGTGCGAGATGAACCCGGCCACGTCCGCGCCCTCTTCCGCTTGATGATAAAAGGAGAGGGCGATCACGCGCTTTCGTTCGAGCGCGCTGTAGACCGTGATGAGATACGTCACTGCGAGCGAGATCAGGGCGAACCCGCTCGCGCCTTCCACGATGGCAAAGAAGCGCACAAAGAGCGTGCGCGGCGTGATGTCGCCGTAGCCGATGGTGATCAGCGTGGTGCCGCTGAAGTAGAGCGATTCGATCCAGTCGGCGTTCGCAGATGGAGGGTCGAGGTTGAAAGCGGCGGGCATGTGCGGGAGGTAGATTAAAGCGAAGCCCGCGATGAGGATGAGGAGATAGACGACGATGAGCGCGGGCATCAGCATCGGCCCGACGAGATTGAGCAGGCGATGCCGACGCCCGCGCGAGAAGCGAAAGGCCAGCAGGCGCGACGCGCCCCACACGACGCGATTCAAGAATCCGCTCAACGGCCCGGCGCGCCCGCTCGCATCGAGGATCGTGGCGTACACGTCGTAGGCCACGAAGATGAGCAGGAACAGGCCGCAGACGGTGAACAAAAAAGCCGTCACGCTGCTTGATTGATGAGTTGACGCAACACGAAGGGCAGGATGCCTCCGTGGCGGTAGTAGTCAATCTCAATCGGCGTATCGATGCGCAGGATGACGGGCACTTCTTCCGTCTCGCCCGACCGGCGATGTATCACGAGCGTCACGTCCTGTCGCGGTTTGATCTGATCGCTTTCGAGTCCGGTGATGTCGAAAGTCTCCGTGCCGTCGAGATTAAGCGTCTTGGCGTTGGTGCCCTCTTTGAACTGGCAGGGCAAGACGCCCATGCCGATAAGATTGCTGCGATGGATGCGCTCGAAACTCTGCGCGATGACGGCGCGCACGCCTAACAGGCGCGTGCCCTTCGCAGCCCAATCGCGCGAACTGCCCGTGCCGTACTCCTGCCCGGCGAAGACGACGAGCGAAACGCCCGCCGCCTGATAATGGACGGAGGCATCGTAAATGCTCATCTGCTGGTTGACGGGTTGCAGGCAGGTGATGCCGCCCTCCGTGCCGGGAACCATCTGATTTTTGATGCGCACGTTGGCAAACGTGCCGCGCACCATCACTTGATGATTGCCGCGCCGCGAGCCGTAGGAATTGAAATCGTCAACGTGGACGCCGCGCAGTTGCAGGTAGATGCCCGCCGGAGAAGTCGGCTTGATCGCGCCCGCCGGGCTGATGTGGTCGGTCGTCACCGAGTCGCCGAAGATGGCGAGCGGGCGCGCGTTCCTGATGTCGCAGAACCTGCCCGTCTCCATGCCGAACTTCTCGAAGTAGGGCGGCTCCTGAATGTAAGTCGAATGCTCGTCCCAATCGTAGACGTGGCCGGTGATGGAAGGGATTTCGTTCCAGAGCGGATTCTGCCCGGCGAAGTCGCTGTAGAGACGGCGATAGACTTCCGGGTCGGTCGCCGCGCGCAAGCCTTCGCCGATCTCTTCGAGCGTCGGCCAGATGTCGCGCAGGAACACGTCCTCGCCCTTCTTCCCTTTCCCGATAGGCTCGCTCGTCATATCGATATCGATGCGACCGGCGAGCGCGAAGGCCACGACGAGCGGCGGACTCATCAGAAAGTTCGCCTTAACGCTCTGATGCACACGCGCCTCGAAATTCCTGTTGCCCGACAAAACGCTCGCCGCCACGAGATCGTGTTC
>DASWNS010000175.1:0-5269 GCA_036399115.1 Pyrinomonadaceae bacterium
TCCAAGCGTCGGAGGAGTCCGCCGTGGGTATAAGCCGTGATGCGCGCGTCCTGTGGGTCGAAGAGGACGGGGAAGTCACAGCCAACACGACGCAGTGGAACCCTCCGTCATGGGGGCTTGACCGCATCGACCAGAAATTCCTGCCGCTCAGCAGTTCCTACACCTACACCAGAACGGGGGCTGGCGTTAACGGCTATGTCATCGATACCGGCATCCTCTTCTCGCACACCGACTTCACCACTCCCTTCCCGCGCGCCTACATCGGCACCTCCACGGTCGGCGGCAACGGCATCGACTGCAACGGCCACGGCACGCACGTCGCAGGCACGATGGCCGGCACCAAGTACGGGGTGGCGAAAGGCCTCCGATTCTGGGGCGTCCAAGTGCTCAACTGCGCAGGCAGTGGCACTGTCGCCAGCGTCATCGCCGGCGTCAACTGGGTGAGATGGCACCGCCTCCAGCCGCCGTTCATCAATTCCCCAGCGGTCGCCAACATGAGCCTCGGCGGCCCGTACAGCGCGGCGCTGAACGCCGCCGTCGTCAACGCCATCAACGCCAAGATCACTTTCGCCGTGGCCGCCGGCAACAACAACGCCAATGCGTGTCTCTCCTCTCCCGCGAGCGTTGGGCCTGCGATTACGGTCGGCGCAACCGATAAGTGGGACTTCCGCTCCTGGTTCTCGAACTGGGGTCCCTGCCTCGACCTATTCGCGCCGGGCGAGCAGATCACTTCGGCTTGGATCGGGTGGCCGGCGAACAATGCGACGGCGACCATCTCCGGCACGTCGATGGCGTCGCCGCACGCGGCTGGCGTGGCGGCGCAATACTTGCAAATGGTGCCGTGGGCGACGCCCGCGCAGGTCAGTGCCGCGCTCAATGCGAATGCAACGGCCGGCGTGGTTATTAACCCCGGGCCGGGGTCGCCGAACCGCCTGCTCTTCACGAATTACTGACGACGGCGTCAAAACTGTCGAACTCCCATGAGGTCATCGGCAGACGAGCACCACACAGGTGCTCGTCTGCCGATGCAGTCAGGAACAGTGTTGCGAAAAGGTAGTGTTCTATGAAAGGGGCGTGTCAAGAAAAAACTTCTCCCCTGCTGACGATCAAGAGCTATTTCTTTGACCGCTAGTCCTCAACTGACCCGCAAGCCACGTCAGCGTGGCCTAGTGGCTGAACTGCCCGCTAATGCTCGTCAGGGGACGGGCTTTATGTCAGCCGTTGACTTCTGACGGCTTTCCCCGCGGCGAAAGTCCCATGGTAGCGTCGGCGAGGTCTGAAACCAGAAATCTAGCTGCAGTTTGCTCACCCGCCCCTCCTCGAAGCTATACACATCCCGATCCTGCGCGGGCTGGTCACGCTCGTAGTACTTGTAATGCCAAGCCAGCCCCGCCCGCAGCATTTCCCGGTTAACGTCCAACCTCTAAGATTCTTATTAATTTGGAGCTATATCATCCGCTCAATTGGTAGCAAATAGGCTAAGGCGAAAGGGTTCAAGCCGATCTCCGTTGTGAACACTACAATTTCAGATAGTGTTGCAAAAAATATTTTAGCCACAATTACTAGAGGTAAGAAGGTTGCCTTGGCCTCAATATCTTGTGTGCCTAGTAAGTTTTTGCAACACTACCGCGAAGGGTGGCAGGTACGGCTCACGAGACCACCTCGTGCTGCTGATGACGTATCGTCACGGGCTGAGAGTCTCGGAACTGATCGACATCAGGCTCAAGGATAGGGAGAGCTTTTCGAGGTGGATTGTTCCGGCTCGCGTAAAAAGATTTTGGGCGCGGTGGCACTGCGCAGTCGCTCCGCGAAAGCGGCCTGTGCACGCCGTTCCTCCTGCTCCTGCAAGAAGAGCAACAACTGCTGCTTCTGCGACTCGAACTCTCCGCCGATCTCCTGTTTGCGCTCTTCGTAAAATGCGCGTGCGTCCGCGTCCGTCACCTTTTTCGCTTTGCCCGTCGCTTCGGTTTCAACCAGCGCGGCTGGCGTCATCTTACGCGCCTGCGCCTCGCGGTTCAGCAGCAGATCGTTGACCTTCACATCTATGACCTGCTTGCGCAGCTTGTAGAGTTCCGTCTGCACGCTGAAAATGAGAGGGCGCAGGGTGTCTTCGATGTCGCCCACCGTGATGGGCGCGCCGTTGACCGTGGCGAGGACGAGCGTGGGCACAAGAGGCTGACCCGGTTTGGGAGCATCCTTCTCGTTGATGACCACCTGCGCGGCAGCCCGCAGCCGGTCGGCAAACTTCTTTGCCTCGTCACGCTGTCCGGCGACGCGCAGGTGCTCGATAATTTGCGTCTTGACGGTCGGGAAAGTCTGACGAATGCGATCCTTGTTCTGGTCGTAGAAAGTCTGCGCTTCGGCTTCCGTCGGTTCCTTTAGTTTGGCGACGATCTCTTCTTCGATGAGTGCCTTGGTGGTTTTACCGCGACGCTTGGCTTCCGCTTCCAGCAGTCTCGTATTGATCTGAATGTAGAGTTCGCGCGCGCGTGTCTGGACGACCTGCTGCTTCAAATCGCGTACCTGATCTTTGATCTTCTCGTCGATCTCTCTGGCAGTGATCTTGTCGCTGCCCACCTCTGCGAGCACTTCGGGCAACGCCTGCGACTCGCAATAGCACTCGACCTCCGCTTTCGCTACGGGCGCAGCCTGCGTGTCGCCGACCGCCGGGACTTGCTTTTGAGGTTGATCAGTTTTAACCGCTGCCGGAGCAGTCTCCGGCGTGGGTGTGGCGGGCGCGGGTTGCTGTGCGGCGAGGTGGGGCGCGCACCACAGGATGGCGGCGAGCGTTGCCAGTTGTACTTGCTGTTTCATAAGGCTCCGATAAAAGTGCGTTTCTTGATTGTGAACCTGCGACGTTGATTCGTTCGAGTTGACGCCGCCGGCATGAAATTATTGTCGTCGGACTTAATGCAGTCGCGCCGTTTATTTGCTATCGCGCGGGATGATCTGCTCACTTAAAGCGGTATATCGCTTGTTGACCAGATCGATCCCGACCACGTAAGAACCTTCAACGCCGACGCGGCGGTTCGGGCCGAAACTGAGTGGCGGGACGACTCCGGTGCGATAGGCGCGTAACCCTTCGAGGGAATTTACAAGCGTGTGGCGGCTAAGCTTTCTGGTGCTCAACTTCGTTGCTTCGATCAAGGTCTTCGCAGCCGCGTAGGCGATGCTCTGAAAAGCAGGGCTGCGGAGAGCGACGCCGCGCCGTTGCATGACGGAGAGAAACTCCGCGAAGTCTTCCTGATTCGGCAACGCCGACGGGTACGCCAGGAAGGTGCGGGCGGCGACGGACGGCGGCAGTTCAAAAGCTCCCCCGCCGAGCATCATCACGGAACTAACGAGCGACGCGTTGACCTGCGCCCGCTCCAACTCACGCGCGCACGCGACGATCTCCTGCGCGCCGCCGAAGAAGAAGACGTATTCGGGTCGGGTGCGCGCCAGCATCTCGACCGTGCGGGTGGGGGCGAAGCGACCCGACTCGTAGCTTTGTTCAGACACGATCTCCAACGAACGCAGACGCGCCTGCGCCCGCAGGGCAGCCAGCGCACCTGTTTCGAGTTGGCCATTGACATAGATGACGGCGACTCTTGCCTTCCGCGCGGCGGGCGCGGTCTGCCCGTCCTTCATAGTGGCAGACTCGACGGCTGCCCCGCCGTAGAAGGGCTGCGCGGCGATGAAATCCACGAGTGAGCGCGCTTGCTGGTCAAACGTGGGCAACAGGTAAAAGACGAAGCGATTAGGAGGGAGCGTGAGATGCGGCGAGAGCGTCACGGGACCGACCAGCGGAACTTCGCTCTGCCGTAGAAACTCGTCTGCCGCCACGCTGCCCCTCGGCTCGTAACTTCCCGCCAGCGCGAAGACATTCGCTTGCTCGATCAATTTGCGGTGCGCCTCGCGCGTTCCTTCGATGTCGCCGCGCGAGTCTTCAACCACCAACTCGAAGCGTCGCCCGTAGGTGTCGCCCCGTTCGTTGGCCTCCGCGAACGAGGCGGAGAGCGTCGCCTTGAGGTCTTGACCCACTTGCGCGAGCGCGCCGGACAAAGGCAGAGCCGCGCCCACCTTGATCGTCGTCTCGCTCACTCCCGGTTCAACTTCGTGGCCTAACTTTTTGAGATAGGCGACGAGATTCGCCGCCTGCTCGTCGCTCATGCGATAACGGGGCATCCCCGGGTGCAGACGCCCGCGCGAAGAATCGAGGCCGACGCGCAGAGCGCGCACGAGGGTGGCCTCCGTGTAAGCGGCGCGCTCCTGCCTCGTGAGAGCGGAAGTGGCCGGAGCCGCCAGCGCAGACCAGACGAGCGCGGGAGTTTGCAAGCCGCCTTCACTTGTGCCTTCGCCCTTCAGGCCATGACAGCTGGCGCAGGCGAATGTCGTGGCGGGCACTTCCATATCGCTGCCGCCGAGTAAGGCCGTGATCTCCCCACCGGCATCTTCACCTTTCAGATAAATCGTCTTGCCGCGCTGTTCCGCAGGCGTCAACCCGTCAGGTGTTGACAACGCCGCAGCCCTGCCGCGACCGTCAAGCCCGAGCCAGACTACCGCTAACACGGCAAAGAGGATGATGAAGAGTTTGATGGAACGAAAGCTCATCACACGGGTTAATCGTTCTTCGAGTCAGCCTTTGAGTCGGCCAGTTTGACGGCGGCGTTAGCGATGTCCGCAGCGCTGGCCATCGCGGGCATCTTCACCCATTCGCCGGTCGCATCGTTGCCCATCACGAGCATGCTGGTGTGCTCCGCCCTGTTCTTCACATAGCCGCCGACTTTGTAGAGCACCCAATCAACGTTCTCTTTTTTTCCGGTCAGGAAATACCAGCCCGGTTTGATCTTGAACTTCTCCGTGTAGTCCTTGAGCACGCGGACGGTATCCGTCGCCGGATCGACCGTGATCGTGATCATATTGATCTGGCGACCGACGCGGTCGCCGAGATACTGCTGTACTTTGAGCAGGTTGGCCGTCATCGGCGAACAGACGCCCTGACAGGTGGTGAACATAAAGTTGATGAGTACGACTTTATCTCTGAGCAGGTCGTTGTAGAAACGGACGGGTTTGTTGTCCTGCGTGACGAGCAGGTGGTTGGGAAAGTAATCCGCCGACGGTTTCGTTGACGCGGCCTTGTTGGCGGGCACTGTCCCGTCGGCGGCGGCGGCGGTCGCATTGTTGGCGGGTGCTGGGTCGGGCGTTGCATCGCCCCGCGCCGTCGGCCTGCTGCTGTCCTTATCAGCGGCGTCGGTCACGATCCCCGCGACGGTCTTGGTCGCAGAGA
>DASWNS010000176.1:0-8771 GCA_036399115.1 Pyrinomonadaceae bacterium
ATCGCCGGGCGCAACATGCTGGCCGTGCAGTTCTTCAACGCCGTGCTCGGAGCCGCCACCGCGCCCGTCGTCTATATCTGCACGCAGCGCATCTTTCAGAACGTGAGAGCCGCGCGCCTCGCCGCGCTCCTCGTGGCCTTCTACCCGTCGCTCGTCCTCTGGTCGTCGCAAGCCTTGAAGGACGCGCCCATCGTGTTCCTGTTAACGGTGACGACTTTAGCCACGCTCAAACTCGGCGAGAAGTTCAATGTGAAGTACCTCGTCGCGCTTTTGTTCTCGCTCTTCGGCCTGCTCAGCCTGCGCTTCTACGTCTTCTATATCATGATCGTCGCGGTGGGAGCGGGCTTTATTATCGGCATGAGACAATTGACCGCGCAGAGTTTCGCGCGCCAACTGCTCCTCGTCATCCTCGTCGGACTGTCGCTGACCTATCTGGGCGTGCTGCGCACGGCGAGCGAGCAGTTCGAAGACTTCGGCAATCTCGAAAGGGTGCAACGGAGCCGACAGGACTTGGCCTCTTCGGCACAATCGGGCTTCGCGCAGGACGTAGATGTCTCGACCACTTCCGGCGCACTCAGCGTGATCCCCGTCGGCATGGTCTATCTCTTGTTCGCGCCCTTTCCGTGGCAGATGGTCAACTTGCGCCAGAGCATCACTTTGCCGGAGATGATGTTGTGGTGGGCGAGCTTTCCGCTGCTGGTCTTGGGCGGGTGGTTCACGTTGAAGTACCGTCTGCGGCAGGCGTTGCCGATTCTGTTGTTCACGACGATGCTGACTTTGGCCTATTCGATCTTTCAGGGGAACGTGGGGACGGCCTACAGGCAGCGTTCGCAACTGCTCATCTTCTATTTCATCTTCGTCGCCGTCGGGTTCGTCCTGCTCAGGGAGCGGCGCGAGGATCGACTCCTGCAAGCTCTGGCGGCGCGCAAACTTGAGATCAATAAGCGTCGGCAGACGGTTGCGCCGAACGTGACGGAAGGGGCGGGTGGCGGCGTCGCCGCCACGGGGCAGGCGCAGAGCGTGGCAAAGAGGGTTTAAGTTATGTGCGGCATTGTAGGGATTGTAGATCGCAGGCGGCGCGAGCCGGTGGACGAAGTGGTGCTCGGGCGGATGTGCGAGGCCATTCGCCATCGCGGCCCGGACGAAGACGGTTTTTTTCGCGGCAGGGGCGTCGGCCTCGCCATGCGCCGTCTCGCCATCATCGATCTCAAGAGCGGCCAGCAGCCGATGTACAACACCGACCGCACCGCTGCCATCGTCTTCAACGGCGAAATCTACAACTACAAAGAGGTGCGCGCCGCACTGGAAGCGCGCGGGCACACTTTTCAAACCAACTGCGACACGGAAGTGATCGTCCACGCTTACGACGAATACGGCGCGGACTGTCCGAAGCACCTGCACGGCATGTTCGCCTTCGCCATCTGGGACGAGCGACGCGAAGAGTTGTTTTTGGCGCGCGACCGCGTCGGCAAAAAGCCTCTGCTCTACGCGCACGTGGGCAGCCAACTCATCTTCGGTTCGGAGTTCAGCGCGCTCCTGCTGCACCCGGAGGTGAGCCGCGAGATCAACCGCGAGGCCATTCATCACTATCTCACTTTCATGTGCGTGCCCGCGCCGCTCACCGCCTACCGCGACATACGCAAACTCGAACCCGGCCACTCCTTACGCTTCACGCGCGAAGGCGAGATCAAACTTGAGCGTTACTGGCAACCAGACTTTTCCCGCAAGACGAAGATGAGCGAGGAGAAGGCGGGCGAGCGCGCCGTGGAGATTTTGCGCGAGGCCGTGCGCGTGCGTTTGATGTCGGAGGTGCCGCTCGGCGCGTTTCTCTCCGGCGGCGTGGATTCGTCTGCGGTCGTCGCGCTGATGAGCGAAGTTTCGAGCACGCCGGTCAAGACTTTCTCCATCGGTTTCGAGGAACAGGACTTCAGCGAACTGCATCACGCGCGCCGCGTCGCCGAACACGTCGGCGCGGAGCATCACGAGTTCATCGTGAGGCCGGACGCGATGGAAGTTCTGCCCACGCTCGTCGAACACTACGGCGAGCCTTACGCCGATTCCTCCGCCATCCCGACCTATTACGTTTCACGCGAGACGCGCCGCCACGTCACGGTCGCTCTCAACGGCGACGGCGGCGACGAGTGCTTCGCGGGCTACGAACGCTACGCCGCGATGAAACTCGCGGGCAAGTATCGCAACGTCCCCGGCCTGCTGCGCGAAGGCTTGATCAAAAACGCGGTCGCGCTCTACCCCACTTCGGAGACGCGCCGCAGCCGCGCGCGCGACCTCAAACGCTTCCTCGACGCCGCCTCGCTACCCACGGTCGAACGCTACATGCGCTGGATCAGCGTGCTCGACCAGACGGCGAAAGACGATCTCTACACCGCGGATTTCCGGCGCGAGATGGAAGGACACGAAGCCTCCGATTTCGTCGCGCCGTGGTTTGCCCAAGCCAACGGAGCGGGACTCGTGGATGCGTCGCTGTTGGCCGACACGATGACCTATTTGCCGAACGACCTGCTCGTTAAAGTTGACATCGCTTCGATGGCCGTCTCGCTCGAAGCGCGCTCTCCGTTTCTCGATCATCACGTGATAGAGTTTGCCGCGAGTTTGCCGGAGAACCTGAAACTGCGCGGCTTGACGACGAAGTATCTCTTGAAACGCGTGCTCGCTAAACTGCTCCCCGCCGAGAACCTCTCGCGCCGCAAGATGGGCTTCGGCGTGCCCATCGGCCACTGGCTGCGCGGTGAGATGCAGCCTTTCCTGCGCGAGACGCTGCTCTCGGAAAAAGCTCTGGGGCGCGGCTTCTTCCGTCCCGAAGCCGTCACGCGCATGGTCGAACTCCACACGCGCGGCGAACGCGACTACGCGCACCAACTCTGGACGCTGTTGATGCTTGAGTTATGGTTTCAACGCTTTATTGATTGACACACTCTTATTCGGAGGATCGTTATTGTGAAAGGTGTTGTACTGGCGGGCGGCCTCGGGTCGCGTCTGATGCCGTTGACGGCTGTGACGAATAAGCACTTGTTGCCGGTTTATAATCAGCCGATGGTCTACTACCCGATTCAGACGCTGGTGAACGCGGGGATCAGGGACATCATGATCGTGACGGGCGGAAACTCGGCTGGCGATTTTCTCAAACTTTTGAAGAACGGCAAGGCGTTCGGCCTCAAGCATCTCAACTATACGTATCAGGAAGGCGAGGGCGGCATCGCGGCTGCGCTCGCGCTCTGCGAAGACTTCGCCGACGGCGAACCCGTCTGCATCGTCCTCGGCGACAACATCATCGAGGGCAACATCTGTCAGGCCGTGCGCGCTTACCGGCATCAGGGCGGCGGGGCGAAGATTCTCTTGAAGCAAGTCTCCGACCCGCAGCGTTTCGGCGTGCCCGAACTCGAAGGCTCGCGCGTCGTGCGTATCGAAGAGAAACCGAAAGAGCCGAAGTCGGACTACGCCGTGATCGGCGTCTATATGTACGACGCGGAAGTGTTCCAGATCATCAAGACGCTGAAGCCTTCCGAACGCAACGAACTTGAGATCACCGATGTCAACAACGCCTACATCGCGCGCGGCGAGATGACCTGGAACGAACTCGAAGGCTGGTGGACTGACGCGGGCACGTTCGAGAGCCTGTTGCACGCCGGAACGCTCGTCGCCGAGACGGGCGCGAACAAGATGGAGGCCGTCAATGCAAACCATGCCTGAGCGTGAGCCGCAGGGGAGCGCGCCGTTCAAGCGCGGGCAGATTCGCGATGTCGTCGTCAGAGACGTGCGCAAGTTCGTGGACGAGCGCGGCTGGCTCGCCGAAGTTTTTCGCCACGACGAGATGGACGCGGAGTATTTCCCCACGATGTCCTATATCTCTTCGACCGAACCGGGCGTGCAGCGCGGCCCCCACGAGCATGTGGATCAAGCCGATCTCTTCGTCTTCATCGGCCCCGCGAATTTCAAGCTGCGTCTGTGGGACAACCGGCGGGATTCGGAAACTTACAATCACGTGATGACGCTCTACGTCGGCGCGGACAACCCGAAATCGGTGCTCGTCCCGAAAGGCGTCGTCCACGCTTACCGCAACGTCGGCAGCACGGCAGGCATCGTCATCAACTGCCCCAACCGCCTCTACATGGGCGAAGGCAAGCGCGCCGAGATCGACGAGATCAGGCACGAAGACGATCCGGCGACGATCTACCGGATGGAAGATTAGCCAGAAAACAGAAGAGAGAATTCAGGAGTCAGGAGAAGACGACTTGGTTTCCTTCTGGCTCCTGAATTCTGTATCCTGACTCCTGCTTTATGAAAGTTGTTCGTATCATCGCGCGTTTGAACGTCGGCGGACCGGCAAAGCATGTGGCGTGGCTGACGGCGGCGACGCGGCGCGCGGGCGTGGAGTCGGAACTCGTCGCGGGGACGGTGCCGCCGGGTGAAGACGACATGAGTTACTTCGCTGCGGCGCAGGGCGTCGAGCCGATCATCGTGGCGGAGATGAGCCGCGAGGTGTCGCCGAAAGATGCCCTGACGGTGTGGAAACTCTATCGCCTGTTCCGACGCTTGCAGCCCGACATCGTGCACACGCACACGGCGAAGGCCGGGACGGTGGGGCGCGTGGCGGGCGTGCTCTATCGCTGGCTGACACCCGCTGCGCTCGCCGGGCGACCGCGCCCGTGCCGCTTCGTCCACACGTATCACGGGCACATCTTTCATAGCTATTACGGGCGACTCAAGACGCTCGTGTTCCTGACCGTCGAACGCGTGCTCGCGCGCACGGCGACCGACCGCATCGTCGTCATCAGCCGCCAACAGTTTCGCGAGATTCACGAGCAGTTCGGCGTGGGACGGGCGCGGCAGTTCAGAGTGATCCCGCTCGGTCTGGATGTCGAGGCGTTTGCCGGATGGCGCGCGCGGCGCGAGGCGGCGCGGGCTGCGTTGGGGGCGAAGGAAGACGAGTTGCTCGTCGGCATCGTCGGGCGTCTGACGGAGATCAAGAATCACAAGTTGTTTCTCGAAGTGGCCGCGCTCTATTTAGAAAGAGACGCAGCCGCACAAGCGACGGGCGAAGTCGGCGAGACGTTTGGCGCAGCGGCTTCGCGTCGCGTGCGCTTCGTGGTCGTGGGCGACGGGCATTTGCGCGAAGCGTTGCAAACGCAGGCCGACGCGCTCGGCATCGGGGAGCGCGTGACGTTCACGGGTTTGCGCGACGACCCGGAAAATTTTTACGCCGCGCTCGACATCGTCGCTTTGACATCTCTGAACGAGGGCACGCCGCTCACGCTCATCGAAGCGATGGCGAACGCGCGTCCCGTCGTGGCGACCGCCGTGGGCGGCGTCGTCGATCTTCTGGGCGAAGCATCGGACGATGAACCGGCGGCGCACGCAACCGCCCCCGCCCACGCTTACACGATCTGCGAACGCGGGGTGCGCGTGGGCACAAACGACGCGGAGGCGTTTTGCGCAGCCTTGCGGCGGCTCATCACGGATGAAGAGTTGCGGCGCACGCTCGGCGAGCGCGGGCGCGCGTTTGTCGCGGAGCATTATTCCAAAGAGCGTCTGGTGGCGGACGTGTTGAATCTTTACAGTGAACTGTTGCCGTCACAAACGTCGCCGACGGCGGAGCGCGTTTCGAGTCATGCGCGGGGCAAAGGGGCGGCGACGGCGAAGACAGCAGCAAAGCAGGGGAGCGTGCCGGGGATTGAAACGGCGCGTTTGAAAGGAGACTAATTTTTGCGAGTATTAATCACGGGCGGAGCGGGCTTTATCGGGTCGCATCTGTCGGACGCTTATCTGGAGCGCGGCGACGAAGTCTATTGCATTGACGATCTCTCGACCGGCAGTTTTGAGAACATCGCGCATCTCAAGACGCACCCGCGTTTTCATTACACGATTGACAGCGTGCATAACGTGCCCGTCTGCGCCGAACTCGTAGACCAGTGCGACGTGGTCTTTCATCTGGCGGCGGCGGTCGGCGTCAAACTGATCGTCGAAAGCCCCGTCAGAACCATCGAGACGAACGTGCGCGGGACGGAAGTGATTCTGAGTCTGGCGAACAAGAAGAAGAAGAAGGTGCTCGTCGCTTCGACTTCGGAAGTTTACGGCCTCTCGGATCAGGTGCCTTTCCGTGAAGACGGAAACCTCGTGATGGGCGCGACGACGAAAGGGCGTTGGAGCTACGCCTGCTCGAAAGCGATTGACGAATTTCTCGCGCTCGCCTACTGGCGCGAGAAGAAGTTGCCAACAATAGTCGTGCGCCTCTTCAACACCGTGGGACCACGACAGACCGGGCAGTACGGAATGGTCATCCCGACGTTTGTGCGGCAATCTCTGGCGGGTCGCCCGATCACGGTCTACGGCAACGGCAAACAGACGCGCTGCTTCGGCTACGTGGGCGACGTGGTGGGCGCGCTGATGAAGTTGATGGACGCCCCGGAGGCGGTCGGTCAAGTCTTCAACATCGGTTCGAACGAAGAAGTCTCGATTCTGGAAGTGGCGGAGCGGGTGAAGGAGTTGACGGATTCGAAATCCGAGATCGTCTTCATGCCCTACGACGAAGCCTACGAAGAGGGCTTTGAGGACATGCCGCGCCGCGTGCCGGACATCTCGAAGGTGAGCGCGCTCATCGGCTTCAAGCCGACGGAGAAACTCGACGGCATCCTCCAAAAAGTGATCGCGCACCACAGCGGGCAGTAAAGCCGTGAATCGTAGATCGTGAATAGAGAAGACGGGTTCTTTCTATTCACGATCTACGATTCACGATTCACGCTCTACTTCCCCACTTGATTTCTCACGCTACATCGAATAGCTTTTCAAGCGACTTCAAACCAGAATCAACCACAGTTGGATATGTACGCGGGTAGCTTAAATCTCGTTCCGATTATTGTGTCGTTTGCGCTCGCGCTCGGTTTGACCCCGCTCGTGCGGCGTTTGGCGCGGCATTGGGGCATGGTGGCGCAGCCGAAGGCCGACCGCTGGCACAACAAGCCGACCGCCATGATGGGCGGACTCGCCATCTTCCTCACCGTCGTCATCGCTTATCTCATCTTCAACGCGCAGATGCCGCACCACCCTTACGGGTGGGTCGTGATACTCGGCAGCACGTGTCTCTTCGTGGTCGGGCTGGTGGACGACATCCTGCACATCAAGCCTTATCAGAAGTTGATCGGGCAGGTGATGGGCGCGAGTTTGATCGTCTATTACGGGCTGAGTCTGCCGTGGAGCGGCTCGCCCTCGCTCAACATGGCGATCACGATCTTCTGGCTCATCGGCATCACCAACGCGCTCAACCTGCTCGACAACATGGACGGGCTGGCCGCCGGAATCGCCGCCATCGCCGCGGGCTTTCTCTCCGCGAGTTTTCTCTCGAACGGACGACCGGCGGAAGCCCTGTTGCTCGGCGTCTTCTGCGCCGCGCTCGTCGGCTTTCTCGCCTACAACTCCAACCCCGCGTCGATCTTCATGGGCGATTGCGGCTCGATGTTCATCGGCTTCTTTCTCGCCAGCACGGCTTTGATGAGTGCGGCGGGCGCGCGTTCGCGCTCGTTTCTCGTCGTGCTCGCGGTGCCCGTGCTGATCCTGCTCATCCCGATCTTCGACACGACTTTTGTGACCATCCTGCGGAAACTCTCCGGGCGTTCGGCCTCGCAGGGCGGGCGCGACCACACTTCGCACCGCCTCGTCGCGCTTGGGATGACGGAGCGGCGCGCGGTCTGGATGCTCTACGCGTTCGCGGGTCTGTCGGGCGTGCTCGCGCTGCTGGTGAGCCGTGTGAAGTTTGAAGTGAGCGTCGCCGTCATCGTCGCCTTCACGCTGGTGCTCGCGCTCTTAGGCGTGTATCTGGCGGGGGTCAAAGTTTACGAAGAGGAGGAGGTCATGCGGGCGCGCGAAAAACCGCTCGTCGCCTTCTTCATAGACCTCTCCTACAAGCGGCGCATCTTCGAGGTGATGCTCGATGTCGTGCTCATCATCCTCTCTTACTACAGCGCGTACACGCTGCTCTTCGGGGCGATGACGGAGACGGGCGCGTGGAATCTCTTCCTGCGCACGGTGCCCGTGCTGGTCTGCGTGAAGATGTTCGCGTTTCTGGCGGCGGGCGTCTATCGCGGACTGTGGCGTTACATCAGCATCGACGGCGTGGTCGTGTTTGCGAAGGCGGTGGTGCTCGGCGCGGTCGGGAGCGTGCTCGCGCTGCTGGTCGCGTTCCGTTTCGAGGGCTTGTCGCGCGCCGTCTTCGTGCTCGACACGATGATGCTCTTTATGATGCTCGCGGGCAGCCGTTTCGCCTTCCGCCTGTTTCGCCACGCGCTCCCTGTGGCGGAAGCGAGCGGCGCGCGGCGCGTGTTGATCTACGGCGCGGGCGACGGCGGCGAACTGCTCCTGCGCGAGGTGCTCAACAATCGTGAACTCCAACTCACGCCCGTCGGCTTCGTGGACGACGACCCGCTCAAAAAAGGAAAAGTCATACACGGCCTGCGCGTCTTCGGCGGCAACGGCGCGCTCAAAAGCATCTGCGAGCAGCAACGCATCGCCGAAGTGTTGATCTCAAGCACCCAGATTTCCGAAGAGAGGCTCGCCACCATCCTCCAGGATTGCGAAGCCGCACAGGTCACGCTCAAACGCATGCGCATCCAGATCGATCAACTGAACTGAACGAAGCAGAGGTTAGAGGTTAGAGGTCAGAGGCGGGTTAAAAACTGTCTGAGACTAAGCTCTGACCTCTAACCTCTGACCTCTCGCTTATGAAAGACCAGATCAAGACCATCGAACTTCGCGCCGTGTGG
>DASWNS010000177.1:0-3801 GCA_036399115.1 Pyrinomonadaceae bacterium
GGACAACTGACCACCGGCGACCGGCGACGGGCAACCGGCAAACAACAAAGCTCTGCGTTGCGTGAACAACGCAGAGCTTTATTGTACTTGGTGCGAGGGTATCAGTCGGCGATAACGATGGTTCCTGAGAGATGATCGTGTGCGGCGCGGCCTTCGGCGTCGAAGAAAGCGTAGAGCAGCCCGACGCCGAGCGTGGCGAGCGAGAGCATGTAGCCGAAGGCGCGGCGGATGCACTGGCCGGTGGTTGGAGCCATGCCCGTCACCGCGTCAACCGTGCGCAGCGAGACGACCGACATGCCCCACGTGCGCCCTGCGAGCGCGGTGGCGGCCATCAGGTAAATGAACATCAACACGATGACGATGCCGCCCATCGAAGCCGCGACGCGCACGTCCGACCAGTTGCCGTTGGTCAGTTCGATGATGGCCGCAAACGGCGTCGAAGCGAAAGCGACGACGAACAGATCAATGATGCCGCCCGCTATGCGCTTCGCGACGGGCGCGTGATCATCTATCGTCGCGCTCTCCGGCGTGAGCGAGTGGTTCGAGATCACTGCGGCGTGCATCTGGGCTTCGATCTGAGTGAGCGAGGCTTCGTCGGCGACGACGGGAATGTGCCTGCGCGCGCGCGTCACCTGCGCGGCAGCGGCGACGGTCGCGGTCGCTTCGGTGGTCTTGGGCGCGGGCGGCGCGGCAGTAGGCGGAACGATGGCGAGCGGCGAGGGGCGTGTGGCCTCCACGGGTCGTTCGATCTTTTCAACCAGCGCGTCCGGCGCGGTTTGCAGGTCGGTTGCGGGAGCGTGGTCGGTTACGAGTGCGGGGGCTTCGAGCGCGGGCTGGTAATTTTCTTCCGCGACATGCGCGACCGCCGCCGCTGTCGCTGCGCCGCCCCTCGACGCGCGAGCCATCGGCGGAACCTGACTCGACTGGCGTGCGCGCTCGATGCGTTTGAGCGCGGCGACGACGAGCGGGTTCGGTTGCGGAGCTTCCGGCGGAGGCGGGACGAGGCCGAGCGGCGGCGCGGCCACTTCGGCGGCCACGTCAGCGGTCGGGTCGTCAATCATGCCGGAAGAGATGTGGCTGTGCTGCGGCGCGGAGGGTTCCGACTCGCGTGCGGCTTCGAGGGCGCGGCGCTGTTGAATCTCGCGCACGCGCTCGCTCAATTCCTTGCGCCACTGCGGCTTCGGGGGCACGCCGGGAAATTCTATGAGCGTCGAAGTGGCGTTTGCCGCCGTCGCTGCGCCTTTGGCTTCTGCGCTCGCGCCGGATGAGGTTTTAGTTTTACGTTCCTGACTGGTCGAAGTCGGCATAGATTCTTCTTCGGGAGACGGGGAAGGGGCTTCGACTGCTGCTTCCTGTGTCGTTAAGCAGAGCGGGCAATTCTCCAACGAATCGGAGTAAGAGCCGCCGCACACGACACACTGCATAGACTGAGAGCCTCCCCTGTGGAAATCTTCAAAATTAAATCTTTGGGATGACGGGCGAAGCCGGTAAACCCAAGCCCTTTGCGGAGTCGCGGCGGATGCTATCAGAGTTTACTTTAAGTCGTCAATCAGAAAATACACAAATCAATGTAGTTGGGCGGCGGGAAGCCACAAGATACGGGATGGAAGGAAGGGTAAAGGGAAACGTTGAAGGGCTAAACGGGAGGACGAAGAGAAGAGAGCGCCTGCGGAAAAGAGGGTCTTTAGGTAAGACGACTGCTCTATCCTTTCCCCTTCATCCCTTCTCCTTTTTCCTAAGTTTTAGATCGGCTGTCGTCCGGCAAAGCCCGTTTCGAGGTCGTGCCACCACTCGATGCGGTCGCCTTCGCCGAGTTGCCAGCAGAGGAGGACGACGCGCCCTTCGCGCATCGAAGGAAAATCCAGCAAGCCGCGCTCGTAGTCTTTGAGTTGCACGCCGAGAGCCTCCAACTCGCTCGTGCGTTCGGCGAGGCTCAACAAGTCCGTGACGTACTGCGGCCCGTCAGCCATGAAGCCCCCGCCGAGCGTGGCGTTCTCCGCCGCCGCGCGCGCCGCTTCCTGCAAGGATATGATCTGACGATGAGCGCGCGAGATGGCTGCCGCGATACGCCGCACCGTGGGCAACATCGCGTTGGCTTCCGAGAGAGTGAAAAGTTTCATAAAGCAGTTACGAGTGACGAGTGACGAGTGACGAGCCGGAATCAAGACAAGCTTTTTTGTTTTTAACTTGTCACTCGTCACTCGTCACCCGTCACTGTTTTAGTGATCGTCGGTGATGCGTATGAACTCCGAGTGGGAATTGAAATGCTCTGTGTCTTCGGTGATGTCGATCTCGGCGATGGCCGTGGTCACGGTTGTCGTCTGCGTAAGTTGTTCGTGTCGAACTTCGGGCAGCGGCACGTCTTCGGACGAGGGCAGGAAAGAGTGTGTGTGCGAATCCTCGTGCGGGTGATGCTCGTAATAGCGCGGGCCGTGCGAATGTTCTTTGCGCACTTTGTCTGCGATCTCGCCGAGGTCTATGAAGTAGTCGGCCACGTCTATTAACTTCGGCGCGCTGTTGGAACGAAAGCCAGCGACCTCGACGCGGCAGCCTTTGTACGCGACGGCGTTGACGGCATAGACGAAATCTTCGTCGCCGGAGACGAGCACGGCTGTATCGTAGCGACCGGCGAGCGAGAGCATATCCACAGCGATCTCCACGTCCAGATTGGCCTTGCGCGTGCCGTCGTAGAAGGTTTTCAGTTCTTTGTGTATGACGCGGAAACCGTTGCGGCGCATCCAGAGCAGGAAGCCCTGCTGTCGTTCCGCGCCCACATCGACGCCCGTGTAGAAGAAGGCGCGCAGCAGCCGCCCGTCGCCGAGGAGCACGCGCAGAAGTTTGTTGTAATCGATGTCTATGTTGTGAAATCGTGCTGCGTGAAAAAGATTGTTTCCGTCAATGAAAACCGCGACTCGCCCTCGATAGCCTAACTGCCAGGAAATGTTATTGGTCGGATCAAAGTGCTGCATGCAAAAACACGCTCCGTTGTTAAATTTTTTGAAAGCTGAAATTTCATAGTTCTAATTGTGAACTCTATTGATCTCTAGGATGCCGCCGCGAGGCGCATCAGGTCAAGCGAAAACAGGGCGCGGGCGTTCGTGCGAGCGCGCCGGACGGCTCGCCGTCACGGTTATCGTCCTGCCGCCGTGACCTTACTGTCGTGGCGGTGTCGGCGTTGCTGCCGCCTGTGCGGGCTGGATGGTGGCGGCGATGATCTCGCCCCGCAATGCGTCGAGATAGACGAGATAGGGCGTCGCGCCTTGCCCCACGGCCATCTCCCACGCGACGTGTAATTCGAGCGCGCTCTGATCGTTTGCGGGGCGGACGGGATAGATGACGAGTTCGCGCGGGACGATGGGGTCGTCGGGCGCGACGGTGTAAGTCTGTGGGGAATTGACGCCGGAGAGAGTGAAAGAGCGACCGCGCACGCGCTCGATGGCTTGATCGGCGGTCAACTGCTGCGGGCGCAGGAGCGCGAGAGCGCGCGTCAGGCGTTCCGTGTCGGGAATGGCTGTGGAAGAGAGCGAGAGCACGCGCCGGTCGTCCGTGAAAGCGATCTCCAACACGCCGAAGCCCGCGCGCAGGGGGTAGGGAAAAGGGTGTTGTTGATAAAGGGCGCGACGCGTGCCGTCGGCTTCGTCCGTGCGCCCGACGAGCGACAAATTCTGTGGCGCGACGCCGAGCAGCGCGCCCGCGCCCAGAATGAAACGGCGCAACGACTCGCGCCGCGACTCCTCCCTCGACTGCTCTCTCACTTCCCCTGCTTCGTCCCTGATCTCGACGAGCGGCAGGCGCAGGACG
>DASWNS010000178.1:0-5785 GCA_036399115.1 Pyrinomonadaceae bacterium
TCCCGCTTGACATTCACCGGCAATACATTTATCTTGCACACTCTTTCGCGGGACCTCGCTGCCGAACCTCCTCTCGTCAGCCTTCCATAAAGCAGCTAACCAGGATCAGATGTAGTGCAATTCCCTCTTACGGTAACTTACTGTCAAAAGGCAGCAGTGTATCTGCTTTGTGTGACACGTCCTCTGTATCACAGCGTAATAATCTCCGGCTGGGAGGTTACGCTGAACATATAATCAAAGCCCCACAATCACTTGCCGGTGACCGTGGGGCTTTTTAACAACGCAACTACCGCCGCCGAAGCGTACAGAAGATGCACCGTTTGAAGAGCCCGCATCTTAGCGCATTCCGCGACCTTCAATCAACCATTTAATTCGAGTTGCCACCGAACGAAGTTGGCAGCGTGTCGTCTGCGACCCAGAACTTGGCACAGGCTTCGGCATCCTCCCGCAAGTCGCGCGCAAAAGTCTCCGCAGCATCGCCGACCTCTCTCAAGTCTGCGCATGGCACGCGTTCGTGATTTTCATCAGCCGGAGTGTGCCTGCCGCCCGCTCTCGCTCATAAGTCCACACGGAGTAAAGAAGATGTTAACCGGATCAATCAAACCGGCGCGCTCGCGCACAAACTCTTGGGTTTACCTGCTGGCGGCTGCGGCCATATTGCTTTGTTCAGGCCAATCGTCGAACGTGTCCGCACAAGGCCAATGGACGACGAGCGGCACGAACATTAACAACACCAATTCCGGCAACGTCGGCATCGGCACGGCGACCCCCACGAGCGCGCTCGAAGTGCAGGCACCCGACGCCCCCATCACCCTCTCGCAGCCGGGCGTCGCGGCTAAGGTCACGCTTCAGGCAGCCCTCGGAACGGACATGCACCTGAGCGCCAATGCCAAGTGGACCAGCAACGTGTGGGGACGCTTCAACACACTTATGCCCGCCTGGAACTTCTTCCTCACGCCGAGCGGAGACTACGCGGGTATCCGCCGCGCCGCGCCGGGCAACGGAGCAATCGCATGGACAGACCTCCTCAGGGTCAGCAACACGGGCAACGTCGGCGTCGGCACGGCCAGCCCGACCGCCAGAGTGCATGTCGTCGGAGCTAACGGCACGGCAGACTCTTCGGGCGCGGCGGCTCCTTCGGCCTTCCTTGTCACGGGAGGAATCGGGGGCGCGGGCAACTGGTATGGCGGACCCGGCGGAACGGGCGGCAGCATTGACCTGCTGGGCGGCAACGGCGGGACTCCGCAATCGGGCAGCGGCGCAGCCGTGGGTGGACCGGGCGGCGCGATCAACATTACAGGCGGCAGCGGCGGCACATCCGCTTTCACCGCTTCCGGCATCGGCGGGAACGTATTCATCAACGGCGGCGCGATGGGCGCATCGTCTCCTTCGGGCGCGTCGGGAAACGTCATCCTCGCCAACCTGCGTGGCTTCGTCGGCGTCGGCACCGCCAGTCCCGCTTACAAATTCGATGTCGCCGGGTCTATCCGCTCAAGTTCGGGGGGCTTTGTTTTCCCGGACGGCACCATCCAACTCACGGCAGCCGCGGGCGGCGGCTCTTCCACCACCATCTCCGCCGCAAACGTCTCGGCAGGACAGTTCGGACAGAACACGGGAGCGGGCAATTTTAGTTTCCCCGCCTCACTGCTGTTGAACGGTAGCAACTCTGCCATCGTCGATTCGAGCGCGAGCAATCGCTTTCGCATCTGTGGTCCAAACGGCAGTTGCTCCCTGGCGGGCGAACTTATCGGCGGCAGGATTCGGCTCTCCGGCACGGGAAGTTTTACCAGCGCGGAGTCGATGTTCGATCCCGGCATGGGCGGTATTCACGCGGCGGGTAACGCCTACATCGGCGGCAGCGTAGGCATCGGCACGACGACTCCCAACAGCCCGCTCACCGTATCGAGTAACACGAACGTCACGCCCATGCTCGTCACCGGCACGAACGCCAACGTCGTCGGCTTAGTCGTTAACAACTCGCAGGCCGGGTCGAAGGCGTGGGGACTACAGGTGACGGGATCGGGCAACGGCTACGGGGCGGCCAACGGCTCGCTCGTCATCCGTCAGGCATCCGACAACATCAACTCGCTGGTCGTCGCCCCTTCGGGCAACATCGGGATGGGCACGTCCGCACCGGAGACGAAACTGCATGTCGTGGGCGACTTGAAGGTGTCGGGCAACATCTCGGCCAGGTATCAGGACGTGGCCGAGTGGGTTCCGTCCCGGCAGCAACTCGCTTCGGGCACGGTCGTCATTCTCGACTCCGCACACGACAACCACGTCGTCGCCTCTTCGCAGGTGTATGACACGCGGGTGGCAGGCGTCATCTCGCCTCAACCCGGCCTCGCGCTCGGCGAGCGCGGCGAAGGGAAAGTACTCGTCGCCACCACGGGGCGCGTACTCGTCAAAGTTGACGCAACGCGCGCTCCCATACGCATCGGCGACCTGCTCGTGACGAGCAATCAGGGCGGCGTCGCGATGAAATCGGAGCCGCTCAACCTGGGCGGCGTCGCCATTCACCGTCCCGGTACGATCATCGGCAAGGCTTTGCAATCACAGGAAAAGGGCACGGGCGAAATTCTCGTCCTCCTCAGCCTGCAATAGTTTCCCCCAATCAACGAACTCAGCAACTACTAAAGACGCGAGGAAAGAGACGCAATGATGAACATTTTCAAACGACGCAGGACGGGTGCTCAGGCCGTCAAGCTTTGTGTGTTGGCCTTCCTGGCAATGCTGTGTCAGGCGCAGAGCGCATCGGCGCAGTGGACGACCAGCGGCGACCACATCACCAACACCAACCCCGGCAACGTCGGCGTCGGCACCGCCACCCCATCGGCGAAGCTCGACATTATCGGCACCGTTAAGGCGGAGGCTTTCAGCGTCGGCGGGGCGTCCGGCGAAAAAACTTTCTCCCTGCTCTGGAGCAACGACGTGGCGAACCAGAAGGTGCAGGTCTACTGGCCGGCCAACACACAGGTAGACGGTATTTTCGAGATCACCGTCACGGGTCACTACTGGTATTCCAACTCCAACGGCGGCATCCGCAAGCGCATCGTCATCAATGGCCGCAACATCGGGGTCATCAACATGCAGCAGAGCGAGGTGCCGTTCCGCCTCGGCTTCACCGGCAGCAGCGACACGATCTCGAACATCATGTGGGATGCCGCCAACAGTCGTTACTACTTCATCGTGTCGAACCTCGACAACAAGCAGAACGGCATCACCATCCACGTCAAGTCCATCACGCCGGGCGCAACCGCTGCCAACGCCGAGGCCATGAGCATGACGCCGATCTATACGACCGACACGACCGCTTATCCACAGCTCTACACCTCTTTCATGAGCGGCAACATCGGCGTCGGCACCAACACGCCCGGCTACCGTCTGGACGTGCAGGGCGGCGCGGTCAACGCTTCCGGCGGCCTCTGCATCGCCGGAGACTGTAAGACCTCCTGGTCGCAGGTCAGCAGCGCGGCGAGCCAGTGGACCACCGCCGGGTCGAACATTCATTTCAACACGGGCAACGTCGGCATCGGCACCTCGACGCCTTCGCAGATGTTTCAGGTGCACAGCGGCAGCACATGGGCGGGCATGAGGACGACGACGGCAGCCACCGGCGCGACTGTCAACGACGGCGCGAACTTCGGTTTCGACGATGCGGTCGGAGCGATGATCTGGAATAGAGAGGCAAGCCCCATCGTCTTCGCCACGAGCAACGCGGAGAGGCTTCGCGTGGACGCTCTCGGTAACGTCGGCATCGGGACAACAACGCCCGGAATGAAGTTGCACGTCGCCGACATGATCTACTCGCAGCGCGCGGGCGAGGTCGGCTTCCAGATGTACAACGGCGGCTCCGTCGCCGAGTGGGCGATACGCCAGCGGAGTGCCGCCGACCACAACCTCTATTTCAGCAAGGGCGTCAACGGCATCAAGACCGACTACATGATGATCGGCACGACCGGCCTTGTCGGCATCGGCACGAGCGCGCCCGGCTACCGTCTGGACGTGCAGAACGGTGCGGTCAACGCCTCCGGCGGCCTCTGCATCGCGGGCGTCTGCAAGACCGACTGGGCGCAGGTGGGCGCAAGCCAGTGGACGACTGCGGGAGCTAATGTCCACTACGGAGCGGGCAACGTCGGTATCGGCAACGCCAGCCCCGGCTCGAAGCTCTTCGTCGGTTCGGGCACGCCTTCGGTGACGACGCTGCCGGGCATCAACGTCGCGCTCGGCGGCAACACATACGTCGCCACGAGTAACGGTGTGGTCAACACCTTCATCGGCTCCGACATCTCGCCCTACGGCATCGTCGGGACGCTCTCCAACCACCCGCTCGGCCTGCGCGCTAACAACGTGCTCGCAGTGACCGTTCAACCGAGCGGCAACGTCGGCATCGGCACCGCCGCGCCGGAGACGAAACTGCATGTCATGGGCGACCTGAAGGTGTCGGGCAACATCTCGGCCAAGTATCAGGACGTGGCCGAGTGGGTTCCTTCGCTCGAAACGCTGTCGGCGGGCATGGTCGTCATTCTCGACCCGGAGCACGTCAACCACGTGCAAAGCTCCAACACTTCATACGACACGAGCGTCGCGGGCGTCGTCAGCGCACAGCCCGGTCTGTCGCTCGGCGAACCCGGCGAAGGCAAGGCGCTCATCGCCACCACCGGGCGCGTGCGCGTCAAGGTTGACGCCTCGCGCGCTCCCATACGCATCGGCGACCTGCTCGTGACGAGCGATCTCCCCGGCGTGGCGATGAAGTCCGAAGCGGTCGCGGTCGGCGGCAGGAAGATGCATTCGCCGGGCACGATCATCGGCAAGGCTCTGGAGCCGCTGGCGAAGGGCACGGGCGAAATCCTCGTCCTCCTCAGCCTCCAGTAAGAGAGGTTCGACGCTAGGGAGCGGCGGGGCTTGCCCGGAGGCGACCCCGCCGACGCAGAACTTTCGCGGCTCAACAGCCTCAAAAGTATTCAGGAGATAATGATGAACAGAAGAATTTTAGCATCACTCGGCATCGTGCTGTGCGCCGTTATCGCGTCGGCGGGCGCGCTGGCGATGAAGAAGAGAACGACATCGAAGCCGCGCCCCACGACGGCGGCTCCGGCCACTTCCACGAATACGTCGCGGCAGGGCGAAACGCTCGTCATCTCGCCCGCAGGCGAGCGACAGCAGCAGCCGCAGCCACAGGCGAACGTGCCGGAACCGCAGGCGAATGTGCCGGAGCACGTCGTCTACTGGCACATCTTCCACCACCACAACTTCCTCAACCGGAAGGCCGACGAAGCGCAGCGGATGGGAAAGGCCGAGGAGGCCACGCGCTTGCGCGGCTTCTACAAGCGCGAGGCGAAGCTCGACGAAGGGCAGGACGCCGCCCTCGGCCAGATCGCCTTAGAGGTAGAGAACGAAGTTGAGGTGTTGGACGCGCAGGCCAAGCGCGTGATTGACGCGGCGCGCGAGAAGACACCCGGCGGCGCGTTGAAGAAGGACGAGGCGATACCGCCCCCGCCGCGCGAACTGGCCGCGCTACAGGAGCGGCGCAACGCTGCGATCCTCAAGGCTCGCAACCGGCTCAAGTCAATGCTGGGCGATGCGGCCTTCGACGAGTTTCAAGGCTTCGTGCGCGAGAAGGTGGCGCCGCAGATCAAGCAGAAACCGTTCGACGTTCCGCGCCCTGACGCGCCCGCTGGCGGTCGCCGCCAGCCGCGAAATAATCCCTACGAGGGTCGCACCCGCTGAGGCGCACGACGCGCCACGGCATCGGCAAATAGACAGTCCCCTAACATCATAGAGA
>DASWNS010000179.1:0-4357 GCA_036399115.1 Pyrinomonadaceae bacterium
TATTCGTCATTCATTAGTCAAAGTATCGACCTCGACCAATCCCGAAGCGGATTAGCAACAGCTTCTCATACTTAACTTTATAAATTTAAGGACTCGCATTTTATGAGCAAAGTCATCGGAATAGATTTAGGAACAACCAACTGCTGCGTTTCGGTCATGGAAGGCGGCACGGTGCAGATTATTCCGAACAAAGAAGGCGGGCGCACGACGCCTTCCGTGGTCGGGTTTACGGATAAGGGCGAACGGCTCGTCGGGCAGATCGCCAAGCGACAGGCGGTGACCAATGCCGCCAACACCCTCTACGCCGTCAAACGACTCATCGGTCGTAAGTTCGATTCGCCGGAAGTGCAGCGCGCACTCGAAACCACGCCGTTCGAGATCACCGACTCGCAAAACGGCGACGCCCGTATACGTGTGCAGGGACGCGTCTATAGCCCGCAGGAGATTTCCGGGATCGTCCTGCAACGCTTGAAAGCCGCCGCCGAAGATTTTCTCGGCGAAGCGATCACAGAGGCCGTCGTCACCGTGCCCGCTTATTTCGACGACACGCAGCGGCAGGCGACCAAAGACGCGGGAAAGATCGCCGGACTCCGCATCGAGCGCATCATCAACGAGCCGACCGCAGCCGCACTCGCTTACGGGCTTGGTCGCTCCGCCTCCGAGCGCATCGTCGTCTACGATCTGGGCGGCGGTACGTTCGACGTTTCGATCCTTGAGATGAACGACGGCGTCTTCGAGGTGCTGTCAACTTCGGGCAACACTTTCCTCGGCGGCGAAGATTTCGATGAGCGCATCATCAACTGGATGGTCGATCAGTTTCGCGAAGAGACGAGCATCAACCTGCGCGAAGACCGCCTCGCCCTGCAACGTCTGAAAGAGGCCGCCGAACGCGCCAAGTGTGAACTCTCTTCACTGACGGAGACGAACATCAATCTCCCCTTCATCGCCGCAGATGCCTCCGGCCCCAAGCATTTCAGCAAGACTCTCACGCGCGAGACTTTCGAGGGACTCGTCGCAGACCTCGTCGAGCAGACCATCGAGCCATGCCAGAAGGCGCTCTGGGATGCCAAGCTGCAACCCGACAACATAGACAAGGTGCTCCTCGTCGGCGGTCAAACCCGTTCGCCGATCATCGCGCGCACGGTGCGAGAAATTTTCGGGCGCGAGGCTTCTTCCGAGATCAACCCGGACGAAGTGGTCGGGATGGGCGCGGCGATTCAGGGCGGCGTGCTGACGGGCGAAGTGAAAGACATCGTGCTGCTCGACGTGTTGCCGCTCTCGCTCGGCCTGGAGACGCGCGGCGGCCTCTTCACCAAATTAATCGAACGCAATTCCACGATTCCTCTCAAGAGCAGTTTGACCTTCACGACCGTCGCTGACAATCAATCGAGCGTGGAGATTCACGTCCTGCAAGGCGAGCGTGAGATCGCCGGGGGCAATCGCTCGCTCGGCAAGTTTGAATTGGTCGGCATCCCGCCGGGTCCGCGCGGGTCGGCGCAGATCGAAGTGAGCTTTGAAGTTGACGCCAGCGGACTGTTGAGCGTCTCCGCGCAGGAGAAGGCGACCGGGCGTCAGCAGCAGATGCGCATCACGCCCACTTCCGGCCTGAACCCGGAGGAGATTGATAATTTGATCGCCGAAGCCAGCACCTCCGCGAGCAAAGACCAGCGCGCCAAAGAGGTCATACACATGCGCAACCGGCTCGACAGTCTCTCGCGCAGCGCGCAACGCACTTTCAAGGAGTTGTCGAGCGCGCTCTCCTCCGAGGAGAGACAACAGGCCGTGAGCGTCTTCAGCGAGTGCGCGGAAGCTGCGGAATCCACGGACGAAGAAGAGATCAAACGCGCGCTCGCCAACGTCGAACGCATCGCGGCCTTGCTGACCAACGCCATGCTGAGCGGCGCAACCTCGTCTCCCAATACGCCCGCATCGAACAAAGAGGTCGGCTGAAATTTGAAGAACCCTGACAAGTGACGAGCGACGAGTGACAAGTTATAATAGGTTTTAGTTTTAACTTGTCACCTGTCACTCGTCACTTGTTACTGCTTTAGGAGCTATGAGCAAAAAGGATTATTACGAAGTATTAGGGGTCGGGCGCAATGCGACCGAGCAGGAGTTGAAGAGCGCGTACAAGCGTCTCGCTATTCGTTATCATCCGGATAAAAACCCGGGCGACGCGGAAGCGGAAGAGATGTTCAAGGAAGTGGCCGAGGCTTACAGCGTGCTCTCGAACACGGAGCAGCGTGCGCGTTATGATCGCTTCGGGCACGCGGGCGTCTCTTCGAGCGCGGCGGGCGCGGGCGCCAACTGGGGCGCGCAGGGCTTCGGCGGCATCGAAGATATTCTCGGCGACCTCTTCGGCTTCGGAGACGTGTTCGGCGGGCGAGCGGGCGCGGGCGGCGGTCGTCGTTCCACCGGGCAGCGCGGCGCGGATTTGCGCTACGACCTGGAGATCACTCTGGAAGAAGCGGCGGAAGGGATGACGGCGCAACTGCGCATCCCCCGGCTTGAGACGTGCGACACCTGCACGGGCACGGGCGCGAAAAGCGGCACGCAGCCGGAGACTTGTTCGACGTGCAGCGGCGCGGGGCAGGTTCGTTATCAACAAGGCTTCTTCTCCGTCGCGCGCACTTGCGGCGCGTGTCGCGGCACGGGGCGCATCATCAAGAATCCCTGCGAGACGTGCAAGGGCGCGGGGCGCGTCGAACGTGAACGACAGATGGAAGTGAAGGTTCCGGCGGGCGTCGAGACAGGATCGCGCCTGCGCATCACGGGCGAAGGCGAGGGCGGCGCGAGCGGGGGCGGCGCGGGCGATCTCTACGTCGTGATCCACGTTAAAGAGCACGAGCAGTTTGAAAGACAGGGCAGCAATCTTTACGCGGCGGTGCCCGTCACGTTTGCGCAGGCCGCGCTCGGTTCGGAGATCATGGTGAAGACTCTGGCGGGCGAGCAGCCTTTGAAGATTCCGGCGGGCACGCAGACGGGCACGGTCTTTCGTCTCAAAGGCCACGGCATGCCCGTGCTCGGCGGGCGCGGACATGGCGACCTCTTCGTCTCCGTCGCCCTGCGCACGCCCACTACGCTGACGCGTGAACAGCGTCGTCTTCTCGAAGAACTCTCCAAGATCGAAGACCGCGACCTTGAAGACAAGGGACTCATCGACCGCGTCCGCGACATCTTCGGCTAAACCTCAGACCAAACGATTCACCACACGGACGCGGAGCAAAGCCGCAGAGGAAACGCAGAGAGTTAAAAAACTCTTCTCCGCGTCAACTCTGCGGCTTTGTTCTCGTGTCGCTGCCGTGAGTCTAATTTCCGGCCACTCTTACCCCGATGTCCTGCAACAATACAAATCTCGCCGTTGTCGCGTAATAATACGGACGCCATTTAGTCGCCTAGGCTCACAGGAAATTTCCAATCGAGCACACTTTCCCGCGTATTTCGCACAAACTTTCGTATCGACGGATTCCGCCGCAGAGAGGCACAACGCTTGCTCTGTAGTGCGGCAGCGAACTTGTCCGCGTCTCTCCCAAAAACAGATGTGGCGACGGGAGTTAAGAAGATGAAAAAATTCAATCGCGCGATTTTCGGTATTTTGGCTTTCGCATTGATGCTCGGAGCAAACGTCGCTCAGGCGGCGAGCCTGGATGACAACGACACGGAGGGGCGACTGGTCAATGTCCGCGTCGTGGAAGTGAGCGACGCACGCATTTCGGTGGTAACGCCCGACGGCGTCGAGCATGTCATTTCCGTCTGCCAGATCAACACGCAGGTGAGACGCGGCAAGCAGTATGTGCATTGCAAAGATTTGCGCGTGGACGACGTGGTGACGATTGTGCTCGACGAAGAGAAGCCGATCAAGTTTGCGAAGAACATCGAAGTCAGGGAGATGGTGGCGGAAAACAAGCCCTAACGATCAATTTCTAAAGAGTTCGCCGGTGAGCCGGTGGCGTTCTACGGAACGCCCCCTCGCACACTCACCGGCAACAAAGAGCCGCTTGGCCTTGACGGGTCAAGCGGCTTTCAGTTTAAAGATGAAGTAGGAACGCGGAACGCGGAACGAAAGCAACATGTCTTTCAGTTCATCGTTCCGCGTTCCTACTTCATCGTTATTTCTACTGTCTGTAGCGGATGCGACCGCGCCGTGCAGCATCTTCGGCGGCGTCTATGTTTCCCAGACGGAGAGAGACATCGGCGTTGAGGGAGAGGTCGGCGCGCTCGCCCGTCTGGAGTTTGACCGTCCCGGCGGCGGCGATCATCGCGGCGTTGTCCGTCGAGAGATGGCGGGAAGGGAAATAGACCGGAATGCCGAGTCGCCTGCCCGCCGCGTCAGACGCGTCTCTGAGCGCGCCGTTAC
>DASWNS010000180.1:0-12466 GCA_036399115.1 Pyrinomonadaceae bacterium
CTAGAAGCAGTCTCATAAATAGCACCGCAGCAGAATCTTGATGCAGCCGAGGTGCACGAAGCCGAGGAAGTTCTCGACGTGATAATCAAAGCGCGTCGCCACGCGGCGGAAGTTCTGGAGCCACGCGTTCAGCCGCTCGACCTTCCACCGGCGGTAGCGCCTCAACTTACGCCCGTCCTGCGTCCGAGGCTTCTTCCGGTTCTTGCGGTGCGGCGCGATCAGCTCGATGCCGCGCCCGGCCAACTCCGCGTCGAGCGGGTCGGAGTCGTAAGCCTTGTCGCCGATCAAGCGTTCGGGCCGCCCGGCGGTAAAACTCTGAAGGAGAGTTTCGCCGACAAGGGTGACTTCATGCGGCGAAGCAGACGCCGCGTGGACGGCGAGTGGAAGACTAGCATTGTCTGCCACCACCATGAGTTTCGTGCCTTTGCCCCGCTTAGTCTTACCGACTCCGCGCCCCCCTTTTTCGCGGTCACGAACGTCCCGTCGATGAAGCACTCGGAGAAGTCAACTTCGCCGCGCTCGCGCAGGTCTTCGGCCAGGGCTTCGAGCACGCGCCGCAGCGTGCCGTCGCGCGACCACTGCTGGAACCGGCGGTGGCAGGTCTGGTACGGCGGGAATCTGTCGGGTAAGTCCTGCCACCGCGCGCCCGACCTCAGAATCCAGAGCACCCCGTTCAAGACCTCGCGGGTGTCCCTCCACGGCCGGCCGCGCTTATCTTCGCGGCGCTGCGGTTCTGGTATCAGCGGGGCTAAAATAGCCCATTGTTCATCAGTCAGCTCTTCGCCTCGTGCCATGCGGAAATGCTAGCACGGGTATTTATGAGACCGCTTCTAGTAGAACAATAAGTATTAAATGGCCCTTCCGAGGAGGTACTTTCACTTCTCACGCACCCTTCTACCCTTCAGTTCCGGATGCCGTAGGCGCTGGAAATTTTCGAACAGCACGGAAGGGGTGGTGTGGTCATTTGAGGTAAGGAAGGTCGTGAGGAGCCCTACGCCTATGCGGCCACACCGAACAGGCTTGCGACAAACTTCGCATGCCCTTGCGAATCACTTCCCGCTAACCTTCTGACTTGACCTTTGCGTATATGTTTACCGCTTCAATGCCTTCGAGAGTTCGCTCCGCCGTGTGAAAGCTCTTGAAGCATTGTGAGGCTCGCACCTTCTTCTTGACGAACCGGTGGTCCTGCTCGATCACATTGTTCAGGTATTTCACGCGCCTGAGCTTGCAGTCCTTCGGCACAACCTTCTCCTCCTGTGAAGCGCTGAAAGCCTCAGGGTAAGCCGCATTTTTATCGACGCTGATCGAGAATGGCAGGCGGCGGTGCTCGGCCCTCATCATCTTCTTAAAGCAGCGTTTCGCCGCGGAAACATCACGTTTCGCGCTGAGCATGAATTCTATGGTCTGCCCCTCCTTGTCTACTGCGCGGTACAGATACTTACATGACTTTCCGACTTTGATGTAGGTCTCATCCACACGGTATGAGGCGCCGCTCATCCGCAGATGTTGACGAATGCGTTTATTGATTTCGGGAGCATACCTTTGTACCCAACGAAACACCGTCGAGTGGTCTACTTCGAGTCCGCGCTCGCGCATCATCTCTTCGACATCGCGGTAAGATAGCTGGTAGCGACAGTACCAGCGGACGCACAACAGGATGAGCGACGGCTCGAAGTGACGCCACTTGAACGAGGACTTATCTTTTTTCAAGGGTATGATCCCGGAAAATAATGGCCGAACTGAAGGGCGGATTATAGCTGGGAGGCAATTCCTGCAACACTACCCTTCGTCCTTGCCCACCCGACCAGGCAATCCATATTATCCTAAGTGCTCGCACAAAATTAGATCGAACCATTTTGGGATGTCCAGCGTTTCAAATGCAATGGTTTCGATCAAGGATAGTTCAAACTAAATTAGTCTGAGTACTTAATTGGATTAGGAGCTGGCAACTATGCTTTCGCTTCTCGCACGGAGCCGTTCCCTTCTTCGCGGCCGTGGCGCACGCGGCCTGCGCGCCTTCGACAGTCTGCGGTTCTCGGTGCTCGACCTCAAGCTTGGCGGACGCATGCTGGTCAAGCATCCTGCGCTCACCGTGATCGCAACGATTGCCGTAGGGTTCGCGGTCGCCGTTGGCACTGTCGGGTTCGAGATCGCGCGACAAGCGCTCTGGCCGACGATTCCGCTTCCGAACGGCGACGCCATCGTTGCGTTACAAAACTGGAATGCCGCCGAAAGCGTGCGGATCGACGCATCGCGCCGTGATTACGAGTTGTGGCGCGACGGTCTCAGCACGATCACCGATCTTAGCGCCGTCGAGGTGGAAGAACGCAGCATCGCCGTCGGCGCCGGCCCCGGTCAGCCGGAGACCGTCGCCAACGTGACCGCGTCGACCTTTGCGCTGACGCGCGTTCCGGCGTTGATGGGGCGCACGCTGCTGGGAGCCGATGAACGGGGCGGCGAAGAAGAGGTCGTGGTGGTCGGATACGACTTCTGGAAGAACAAGCTGGACGGCGCGGCAGACGCCGTCGGCCGCGTCATTCGCATCAGCGGCACGCCTGTCACGATCGTCGGCGTGATGCCGCGCGGCTACGGATTTCCACACCGGAACGACGTCTGGCGACCGTTGCATCTCGAGCAGATTCCCGAGGCATCGCCGAGCCTCGGGTATGTCTTTGGCCGCCTGGCGCCGGGCCGTACGCACGAGGAAGCGAGCGCAGAGCTGGCGGTGATCGGCGCCCGAGCAGCGACGACGTTTCCGGAGACGAACAAGAATGTGCGCCTGCAGGTCCTCTCTCTGCCCGACGCTGTCAGTGATTTGCCAGAAGCGGCGGCGCTGGTGCTGGCGTCGATCAACGTGTTCCTCGTGCTGTTGGCCGCGCTTTTGTGCGGCAACGTCGGAATGTTGTTGTTCGCCCGCGCCGTCAGTCGAGAGCGGGAGTTCCTAGTTCGCGCCGTACTCGGCGCCAGCCGTGGGCGCCTCATCATGCAACTCTTTGCCGAGGCGCTCCTGCTCTGCGCCGTCGGCGCGGTGGTTGGTCTCCTGGTTGCGCGCTTCGTGCTCGCGCGGGCTTGGACGGAGATCGAAGTGCAAATGGGTCCGTTGCCGTTTTGGATCGACACCTCGCTTTCGACGACGACGATTCTGTATGCCGTTGGGCTGACGCTGTTCGCGGCGGCGATCGCCGGCGTCGTTCCCGCGCTCAAAGTGACGTCGGGTGGTGCTAGTGGCAGGCTCCAGGCCGCGTCAAGCGGCGGTGGCGGGTTACGGTTCGGCGGCGTGTGGACCGTGGTCATCGTCGCGCAGATTGCGTTCACGACGCTGCTTCCGTGGCCGCTGCTCGGCCTGGGAGGGGCCATCGGGGGAGACACGCCCGCAGGATTCCCGGCCGAAGCATTTCTCACGGCCACGCTCGAAATCGATCGCTTTGACGGCGTCGCGGCGAGTGGAGACACGGCGCCGGCGGTGCGTGCGGCGCGGCTCGAAGCACGCTACCGCGCGCTCGCCGACCGGCTCCGACAGGACCCGGGCGTGCTGGACGTCACGTACGCCGATCAAATGCCGCAGTTGATTACCAGTAATTTTCGCGCGATCGAGATGGACCCGGGTCCGGCCGCTGCGCCCGGTGAAAACTGTGTGGGTTGCGACTACGCCAAGGTGGTGTCCGTCGATCCGCGATTCTTCGACGTGGTCGGTGCACCCGTGATCAGCGGCCGGGCGTTGACGACGGCCGACGCGGAACACCGGACGCGTGCCGTGCTCGTGAACGAGTATTTCGTCGATCAGGTATTGGGCGGCCGTAATCCAATTGGCCGCAGGTTTCGGTTCTCATCGACTGGCGAACCCACCGCCGAGTCGTGGTATGAGATCGTCGGTGTCGTGCCCGATCTGAGCGTAAGCGACACTGGGACCCCTTACGGCCGTCGCATCTATCAGACGACGCTGCCGCGTGAGACGGGGCCGCTTCGAGTCGCCATTCACGTGCGCGGCGATCCGCAGCGTTTTGCGGTGCGTCTCCGCGAGCTCGCGCAGGCGACCGATCCCGCGCTCCGCGTGATCGATCCGAAACCGCTGTCCCTTCTGGAGGATCCCGGTTCCGCAGGATTGTCGTACGGGTTCGAGCTCATGGTCAGCCTGACGCTCGTGACGCTGATGTTGTCGCTCGCCGGTGTCTATGCGGTGACGGCCTTCTCCGTCGCCAGGCGGACGCGGGAGATCGGCGTGCGCGTCGCGCTCGGCGCGCAGCCGCTGCACATCCTGACTACCGTCTTCAAGCGCCCACTCATTCAGGTGGCGATGGGCATCGGCGTCGGTGCGATCCTGGGGTTCGGTCTCGCCAACGACGACCTGTCGAAGATGCATCTCGATGTTCTCGGCAAGACGGCGGTCTTCGCGCTGTCGACGATCCTGTGCTGTGCACTCGCATGCATCGTCCCGGCGCGACGGGCGCTTCGCATTCAGCCGACGGAGGCATTGAGGGACGACGGTTGAGCTCACGACCCCCGCGGTGTGGCGCGAACGGATGTGTTGCAAGAATTGTCTATGAGCTTATAATCCACCCTTCAGCTCAGCCATCACTCATCGGGAATCATCCTCATGAAGCAGCCTAAGCACCCGTTCAAGTGACGTCACTTCGAGCCGTCGCTCATCCTTTTGTGCGTCCGCTGGTACTGCCGATACTCGCTCAGCTATAGAGACCTCGAGGAGATGATGCGAGAGCGCGGGCTGAGCGTCGATCACGTCACCATCTTCAGATGGGTCCAGAAGTACGCTCCCGAGATAAACAGGAGGATGCGCCCGCACCTGAGGATGGGCGGCACCTCATATCGACTGGATGAGACATACGTCAAAGTCAGTAAAGAGTGGAAATACCTTTACAGGGCGGTTGACTCTAAGGGGCAGACGATCGAATTCATGCCGAGCGCGAAGCGCGACGTTTCCGCGGCAAAACGGTTCTTTAAGAAGATGATGCGGGCAGATCACCGGCGGCTGCCGTTCACCATCGGCACGGACAAGCACGCTTCTTACCCTGAGGCGTTCTCCGCCTCAGTCAAAGAGAAAGTCCTGCCCACTGATTGTAAGCTGCGCCGAGTGAAATACCTCAACAACGTGATAGAACAAGACCACAGAGCGATACGAAGGGGGTGGCGGGCGATGCAATGCTTCCGCTCCTTCCACACTGCCGAGCGGACACTCGAAGGCGTAGAAGCTATGCATGTGATGGTGAAGGGGCAGGTCAAGAGGTTAGACGGAAGGGACTCGGTCGGGCAGGCGAAGTTTGTCGCTTCGCTGTTCGGAATCGCCGCTTAACGAACTGCACTCTAAGAACTTGTGCACTGGAAAATAATCTTTTCAACGCATCCTGTAGGAGATACTCTCAAATTGCCAGGTGCTCGTAGTAGAGTTCTCGCCGCATCACTTGAAGAACCTTAGTGGCAGAACAGTTCCTATCAGTAATTGAGCCCCATTTCTCAATACTGACAATACCATCAAGACGAATTAACATAGGCGCCTCGGAATTCGTTAGGTGTGTGACTGCGACGCACGACCTCGGACGAGGGAACGAAGGCATCATATTTGAGAAGACCTGACAGGCCCCCGGGCTCGGCCGCCGCTTCACAGTGATTCAAAACAGACGTGTTTTAATTGTTTCCCGGCATGCGAACTGTTCTATTAGTTTCTAACGCGTTACTTCTGCTTTTATTGATTGTGGCCGCGCGCCGCATGCTCAACTATCGGTCCCGGTTGAGGAGACTCGAACTGAACTATAGGTCTCAGCTAAAGGCAATCGAAGGGACATTTGACTCTGTCATCCCGCTAGTCAGGCTGGATGAATTTCACGAGGTGTTTGCTCAAACCGGATCGGGCTTCAACCCGGAAACCGAAGTGAGTTTCATTGGATGCTGGGTGAGAGGGGGGACCAGTTGCTTCGAGAGCTGGGTGTTATCGGTTCTGGCAAAGCGGGCAACGTCCCTGTTTGAATTCGGCACCTGCTCGGGCAAGACGACCTATCTCTGGGCGAAGAATTCTCCGGCCGAAGCGAGAATCATCACTTTGACTTTAGGCAAAGACCAGCACGCGGATTATCTTGCGGCGGGAGAAGATAACCTTTTGGCGACCCGAGCGGCACTGGACGAATCGACTTTTGACAGGTTCATTTATTCGGGCACCCCGGTCGAACACAAAATCACCCAGCTCTTCGGCGACAGCAAACGATTCGACGAAACGCCTTATCTGAAACAATGCGACCTGATCTTTATTGACGGCTCGCACGCATACTCTTACGTCAAGAACGATACGGAGAAAGCGTTGCGCATGCTGAAGGAAGGTGGACTCCTTCTCTGGCACGATTACCGTGATCGCAACGTGGAAACCAGAGGCGTGCGTCGTTACCTGGATGAGTTGAGCGAGACCTTGCCGCTGATTCGTTTGTCCGATACAACGCTCGTCGCTTATCGCAACGGTACTAACAAAGTCGCGGCGGACTAGAGAGCGGAAGGCGGGACGCACTTCTCAGTAAACCGGGGAGACCAAAAGAGAGGCGATGGTTCTTTTTATAGCCTCGGCCGAGTAGTGGTGGCGTAACAACGAAAACGCATTCTCCGCCAGCCGCTCTCGCAAAACGCGATCAGCCATAAGCCGGACGCAGCGTTCGGCAAAGACTTCGGGCGTGTTTGCGGTCAAGACGTGTACGTCGTCGACGGCGTCAATGCCTTCCATGCCGATTGAGGTGCTGATGACCGCGCGACGATGGCTGAAGGCTTCCAGCACCTTGATGCGTGTGCCGCCTCCCGCCCGCACAGGCACGACCACGGCGGTGGAGTTCTGATACCACGGCGCGACGTCCGGGACCTCGCCGATCATCCGCATGCCGTAATCGACCGCGATCTGGCGGAGCCGTGGGCCGGCTCCACTTCCCACAATATTCACTACGAAGTCAGACCGGGTCAGGCGGCGAATGTGCGGGAGGATCTCGCTTCCGAAATACCGCACCGCATCTTCGTTCGGGTAGTAACCAAGGGTTCCGACGAACAGGAAAGTGAAGACGCCCTCATTCGCGTCGCGCCGCCCCACGTCAGGAAGGCGCACCGCGTTGGGCAGGACGCACAGCTCACTCCCGTGGTCGGCGTGCAGCCTCGCCTTGTCGCCTTCGGAGCAGACGTAAACGCGCTCGAATTCCCGAAGCACTTCTTGCTCTAAAGCCTCATAGCGCCGGGCCTCCATCTCATAGTAAGCGGCTCGCGGGCCGTCTTTGTTCAAACGGCAGAGCGCGGCTATACGGCGGTGGGTCTCGGATTCGATGTCGTCAAGGTCGAGATGCCCTTCGGGCGTCCCGGAAGAGACATTAAGGAACGGACGCGCGTAAGGCATCATGGAGAGCCGAAACACGTGCACTACGTCAAAGCGCGATCCGTGGTAAGGGCGCCGCCCGAATGGCCTGCTAAGAAACTGCGGCAGAAACGAGACCCTCGTGCGGGCGAACTGAGACGGAGTCGTCACGACTGTGCGCAGGCAGAGTCTCTCGAACGCGGCGGGCACACGAGCAGCAAACGGCGGGTATAGCGAAACGACCAGCAGGGAGATCGAATAATGCTCGGCGAGGGCTTCGAGAACCATTCCCGCCCGCATCGCCAGGCCGTTTCCGGCCAGAGCCGGGACCACGGGACTGAGATACAGGAGTTCAGGTTTCGACGACATTCAGCTCATTACGCCGCGGCGACACTGAAAAGAAGGGGGCGCCGCTTGTTCTCTAGTGTTGGTGCAATACGAGATTTACTCTCGCAACCCGAGCCGATGCTGCACAGTTTTGACGACTGCCGAGACGGTCGAAGTCAATCGGTCGGCAAAGCCAACGCCCGCGCGATCCGCGGCGCTCATCTGCCGCACTTTCTCCGAGAGGCGAAGGAATGAATCCTTCGCCATGACCTCCACTTTGTCGAGGAATATTTGTCTCAGGGGCTCTGTCTTCCAGGCCAGATATGAGTCGTACTCAGATTGATTGCCCGCCGCGAAGATCAGGTACTCGGCCAGCTCGCGAGGGCCTTTGAATTGCGCCACGTTAATGTAGCAATGTTCTCCCGGAGCGAAATCGTCAATATTCGGCGCACCCAGGTAAACGGGGACCGAGCCGACGATTAGCGGGTCAAAGAACTTCTCCGTCACGTAATCCTGGGAGATCGAGTTCTCGAAGGCCAGCGTGAATTTATAGGCGGCGATAGTTTCCAGCTTCGTCTCTCGCCGCTTGTCCTCGGGAAGCTTCTTATTCTGTAGGGTCAGGCCGTAGGAGTCTACGGGAAGGCATTGCATCAACTCCTGCATGTACTTGAACCTGCCTGACAAATCAATCCCGTTGGAAACGAAAGCGGCCGCCGGCGCGCTTGCCGTCTTTAGCGCCGGGGCGCGGAGAAGCTCATCTATGGTATCTGGGCCGAAGTAGGCGACGGGTACGTCAGAGTCCCAGCGATACGTCATCGTAAGGTCGAACTGCCTCATGTATTTCGGATCGCACAGCCGTGGATAAAAGCGGTCGCTTTCAAACGACCAGGCCACCCATTTTTGGCCGGGCCGCTTCCTGAGTCCACGCAGTTCCGGCGCCGTCGGTATGTGGAAGACCACGACGTCCGCATCCCTCAGCCACTTTGGATCGGAAATGATTTCGTAACCGGGCGCGCAGGCCGAAGTCGGTGCAAGCGACGCCCCCCATTTGAAGTCGTAGACGAGAATCTTAATGGTCGAAGTATCGCCCATCGAGCTATAACCGGCCTCTTCAACATTGCTCATCCGAATAGCCGGCTCCACATCATTGTTCCCTTCTTCCGCATCCTTGCCCACATTTTCCGGTCGTTGAAAGTCGGCTCATTCGGCCCGCCACCGTCACTCCAGATGTCCGACTTGAAATCTGCCAGCGCGACAACACTCGGGGTGACGCCGTACAGATGCAGGCCGGTTATATAAGTGAGGCCCACAAAGTCATCCGCGGGCAGACGGATCGGATACACATGCTCGATCAATTTTTTCGCCCCTTGCCGATTGAGCAAGTAAGCCGAAGTCCTATTCGCAATCCCTCTGAATCGGCAAACTCTATAGTCTTTGCAGACCGGCCCCTCCAGGGGAATGGCTTTCGCCCACGTATTGGCAAAATTTACCGCCTCCCACTCCGGCGGGAATTTCCTTCTTTGCAGAAGCACGTGCAACAAATCCTGTGTTAGAACGATGTCATCTTCGAGGATCAAAACTTCATCGAGATTCTCGTCAAGCATCTGCTGATAGATTTTCGCATGTGTCAGCGCGCAACCGATTTCACCCGTTGATAATTCCCGCCTTTTAATTTTCAAAGCGTGTGGTTTGGAATACTTTTGCAGCTCCCCTCGCGATAATTGTTTGCCATCGGTGGCATTGATTATCCGGTAAGACAAATCCAGTGACGCAAATTGCTCCTGCATGAATCGTCTTCTCTCAGGAGAGCGCGCCAGATTGGCAACCCAAATTGGCGGCAATGCAATGGTGCAATCTTCCTTCTTCATAGCTTCGCGCTTTACCACCTGGCATGCCGTATTTCCAGGTGCGGCGCGCCCCAGCACTGATGCCCCATGTCCTGCGCCATCAGCCCCAGCCCTTCGGTCTCAAGCTCGCCACGCCCGGGCCGCCGACGGACGTTTTCCCGGCCGTAAGGAAAGGCAGGAAAGATCAGCCCGTCCCGGTGCAGGTCAGCGCGCACGAGCAGCATAGTCCCGCCGACGGCATCCAGTTCGACCAGTTCTCCTTCCCGACGCAGGTCGTCCATGTGATACCGCCCCTTGTCGCGCCACGCGTTCCTGTCAAAGGTCGCGCCTCCGAACTCCAGCACGCAATGTGGGTGAACGATCTCCTTGCCGGTCGCCAGCAACCGTTCGATGATGTCGGGCGGGTACTCGATAACGTCCACGTCTAACCACACGACCCAATCCTCGTCGTCGAGGGCATGCATGAGCAGATGATTGCGGCTCCTGGCGAGTACCGTGCGCCGCTCGACCTGAATCGCTTCCTCCCCGCGATGAACGCCCGATGGCACGTGGTACCCAAAATCTCTTTTCCACAGACCGACGCGCCTGAATTGCCTCCGCAGCACCGGAATGTGAGCCTGCAACGCCCGATAGGTGGAGTCGTTGCTGTCGCTTTCAAGCAGACCCACCGATATTGATTTATGAGGATAGGTGAGTTGCCGAAGGCGTCGGCAGTACCCTTGAATGAAAACGGAGGCGTTCTTCACCGGCGTCAGGATCAATATCCGATCCCGACCTTTGACGGCGTTCTTTCCGGGCGTTATCAAGTTGGAGAGCAGTTCGAGAATAGGCATCTTGCGCTTACCTTCAACCCCGTCCGAAGAGGCCGCGCAGAATACGATTCCGCATCAAGCGCGTGCGCAGCGAAGGCCGTCGTCGGCGAAGCTTTGCCTTGAAGTCGAGGACTCGCATAACCTGAAGCGCCTCCCTGCGTACGACAGGATCATCGTCTTGTAAAGCCAGTTCCAACGCGGGGCGTGCGGCCTCCCCGACGCTAATTATGGTGGCCCAGTTTCTCAACTCATGCCCACTCGCCACCAAGACCAGTAGATACTCGCGCGGAAGATCGCCGGGGCGGGTACCCTGCTCTTCTTGCATCTTCAGCAGGGCCGAGGCCGCGTCCGCTCGGACTCCGCGGAAGGGGTCCTGAAGTAGCGAAATTAACTCCTGCTCGACCTCCGCGGTCTTGAGCCTGCCCAATGAGAGCGCGGCGGCCTGGCGGAGATCACGATCTTCGCTCCTCGCCGCCCTGCGCAACAGTTCAAGAGCCTGCGCGTCGCCGGCATTACCGAATTCGCGCAGGAGGAGAAGCAAGATGAATTTTCGCGGCTGCTCCAGAATTGGAAGAGCAGCGCTTTCTTTCTCTAACGAAGGGTAAGCGCACTGTAGCAATCCGGGCGCGATTTGCTGATGGCGCGTTACGGCGTACGGGTGCCACCTGTCAGGGTAGGAGTATGCCATCATCAACATCCGGTACTTTTTGCCCAGACAAAAAGCGGCGTGTACCATCCACCCCTCGACCGCCACGATCAGGTCCGCGAAGCGAATGAAATAGGTCACCATCCGTACGACACGGTCCGGATGCGTGAGGGCCGGAGCGCCAGGAACCGTGTGCGGCGCTGCATCGGAACCGCAGGCAGGATCAGGTCCCACAACTACCTGTGCCTGCTCGTGCGGCTCAAGACGCCTGATGGCTTCGGCGGCGAGTGAGGCCGCGCCCCAGGGCGTCCCGTTGGGCAGAAGAACGACGTAGAACTTCTCTCGGATCAACTGGCGAATCATCGCCGAGAGCTTATCCATCTGCCGCTCGACATACCCTTTCAGAGGCTCCGCGCCGCCGAAGGGGTTCAACAGCGCGACCGGACGCCCTTCGGTATTCTGCCGGACGAGTTCGCGCCATGCTGCTTCGGCCTCATTCCAGGAGAGGCCGGCAAGGACCCAATCCGTCGCCGGAGGGTCTTCGCCGCACCGCATGGGAAGCCCCAATTCGGCGATCAAGCGCAGGGTGGTCTCATAGGTATTTTTCACGCGAGGCCGGTCCAATCCTAGAGACCGGGCCACGGGACGCGAGTCTACATAAACCTGCTCGTAGACGAAGTGATTGTACCCGTTGGTTGAGCTGACAAAGAGAAACGGTCGGTGTCGCCGAACATAATCCTGAATAAGCGGCTCAAGGTCCGGGTCGCGATTAACCTCAAGCATGGTCGGCTCGAAGAAGTCAATCACCGCGTCAAAGCGTTGATCGAGCAGGGCCGTAATGCGGTCTCGATCTTTTAATGGAATAACTGTGATCCGGGGCGTGGCGTACAGGTAGACGCGGCGCGTCATGAGAATGATCTCAATCGCGGGGTTGAAATCGAGCAGGGCTTGCATGAGCGGGACGGTGCGTACGATCTCATCACCCTGGCCGTCGTTTAAGTTTTGCACCACCAGAATGCGTCGGCTCCCGCTGCCCAGTCGGCGCGCGATCTCCTCGTGGAGCGAAAAACGGCCTTGCAATAATCTGCTCGCCAACTCACGTACGTCCGGCCGAAAATCGCTTCGGGACTTGACGTTATAAAGACAGTACTTGAAAGAGTCGGACTCGCCATAAAGCTGAGTAATCCGGGCAAGCGCCTCCGGAGTGGCCGTCTCGCCTGCCGCATAAATGCAAGGCTCGACGATCTCTTGAAGTAGATAATCACGATGCGACGACAGGTGTTCAAATTCCGACAGGCCAGCCAGGGTCTCCAGGTCGAGGAGCTCCTTCGCCCAGGTCACGGCGTGACGCAGGGCTCCCACCAGTGCTTCATAAACATGTGAGGGCTGATTCGGCCGGGATAAAATGGTGACTGTCGCTTCGACCGCGCGTGCGGCAACTGGTGTAGTCAGCAGGAAATTCATGACCTCTGCCGCGAGGCGAAATGTGCCCGCGGGCAAGTCGGCC
>DASWNS010000181.1:0-7720 GCA_036399115.1 Pyrinomonadaceae bacterium
CGGGATGGTTTCTTCCTACAGTCCCGCCGCGCTCGTCGTCGCCGAACACGACCGCGACTGGCAGCGCATGATCAACGTCGTCCGCTACGAAGGCGAACACCTCGTCCTCTATCACAACGACCGCCGACGCTTTCAACAAACCGCCGACCACGCGCGCGGCGGCGCACACCCGATATTGAGATAAGACAAACGGTGAATGCGGAACGCGGAACGATGAAGGAGCAGCCAGAAAACAGAACACAGGAGTCAGAAGCAACAGACGCGCCTGCTTTATTCTGACTCCTGTATTCTGTTTTCTGTCTTCTGTTTTCTGACTCCTGCTTTTCATTCCTTGTTCATCGTTCCGCCTTCATCGTTTTACTTGATCAGTTTCGCCGTCATGACGAGGATGAGGGCTTTGTCTTTGAGTCCGGCGGTGCCGACGATGACCTTCTCGCCGTCGCGCAAGCCCACGTCGCTGCTCACGACGGCTCTGCCGCCCACGTCGCCTCCGTCCAGACGAAACCGGAAACTACCGAGTTGCACGGTCGTGACTCCTGCCGAAGTCGTGTTGAGCGTCAGCGAGTTGGCCTGAAAGTGGTAGGTGAAATCGCGCGGGGCATTCTCGCCCGGCAGGGCGAGTTGGGCGACGCCTTCGCCGTGAATGATGTTGGGCGCGAAGTCGGCGCGATCCTTGGCGCGCTGGATGATCGAAGTCAGCAGATAATAACTTTTGAAATTGAGCGTCGTTTGCAACTGCCCGACGGCGTCGCGCAGATCAGCCGGGTACTGATTTGCGCCGCCCGCCAGATTCGAGGCGATGAGTACGTGCATGCGAAACTCGATTTCGGGGCGCGCGGCTTCGGGCACGTCGAGCCGTCTGAGAGCTTCTTCGACGGACGTGATGTTTTCCGGGAAGTCGCGCACGGTGATCGTCTTGAAGGCGCGATTAGCCGACACGCCCGATCCTTTGTGCCCGCTCGTCAACAGGCGCAGAACCGGAAGCAGCGTGTCAGGGTCGCGATGCTTCACTTCAAAGACGCGGTTTTTGAAACTCGTATGGCTGATGGAGTTGTCCGTCTGCGGCGCGGGCTGAGTGTTGCCGCCGTCCTGCGCCGCAGCGATAGACGTGAAGCTGAATGCCAGCGCGACGACGGCGATGATCCTGAGTTTGTATGAAAACATAATTTCTCCTGTTAACTGTCGAATCGGAAATTGAACTTTCTACTTTAAGGGTTGCGCCACAGCATCGTCCGGTTTAGGCGAGAGCCAGATGATGCGTATGTTGGGGTCGGCGGTTTGAATCTCGATGCGCGAGACTTCCGGCGCATCATCGGTCGCCGGGCTGTGGCGGCGCAGAGAAGTCGTATCGGAGCCGGATAAGTCCCACGCGACGCCGACACGCGGCGACAGGCTCTTGCGCGCCGGGTCTTGATAGAGCAGTCCGGTTACCGGTGCGTGCTTTGCTAGATTCACACTTCGCGGCCTCTCATTTTGCGCGTCGCCGCCGTCTGCGCGTCGCTGCATTGATGATGACTTCGCCGCCTGCGCTCTTCGCTGATTAGCTTCCCGCGCCGTCATGCGAACCGGAGATGAACTTTGCCGCACGCCGTCTCTTGCTTGATTTGAGACGGGCGTGGACGTTGCCGCCGCTGTCCCGTCGCTTTCTCTATTCACGTTAGCGATCACATGCGGGCGCAAGGCTTCTTCTGACTTTCGCCCGATGTAGCCTTGAAGCGAGAGCGCGGCGAGGGCGGCGACGACCAGAGCCAACGAGGCCGCATAGGCGAAGCGCGCGTTGAAGAGTGAAGCGAAGCCGTGGGAGGCGGGCGGTGCAAGCCGCGTGCGCCCGCGTGTGATCTCTGCGAGCACTGTGCGTCGAATCTCTTCATAGAAAGCGGCGTCGAAATCGGGCGGGAGCGTCGCCGCGCGTACGAGGTCGCGGCTCGCGTCATACTCTGTGGCCGCGTCGCTGCATCTTTCGCACGTCGCCAGATGGTTTGCGACGCGGCGTTCGGCGCGGTGTCCCGCGAGATCGCCCGCGACGTAGAGCGGCAGAAACTTTTCAACGCGTGTGCATCTCATCATCTTTAAGCGGGTCGCCCTCCTTTTTTGAGCAGGCGTGCGCAATGAATCTTGAGCTTCGTGCGCGCCGAACTGATCTGCGAGCGCACGGTGACGGGACGCGAACGGAGCACCCGCGCCACCTCTTCGGTCGTCAAGCCTTCGAGATCGCGCAGGACGAGCGCGGCTCGCTCTTTCTCCGGCAGAGTCTCCAGCGCGCTCATCAGGATCGAGCGTTGCTGCGCGCGGATGGCATTCTCTTCCGCGTTCGCTTCGAGCGACACGCTCTCCGCCGCGACGCCGCGTTCGTGCTCATTCGACCGCGCGGCAAAAGGTTCGCCACCGCCACTACCGCCGCCGCCGCTCGTCGCCCCGCGCTTCTTGCGCGACGCATCGCGACAGACGTTGATCGTGATGCGATAGAGCCAGCCGTTGAAATCCTGTTCGGGCTTGAAGCGGTCGAGATATTTATAGACGCGCAGGTAAACCTCCTGCGCCGCGTCGCGCGCATCTTCACGATTGCCGAGCATGCGCCACGCCGTAGCCACTACCTTGCGCTCCGTGTCGAGCATGATGCGTTCGAAGGCGGTCGCATCACCGGCGCGTGCGCGTGCGACGAGGAGCGCGAACTGTTTCCGCGCGTCGGCGGCCTCGCTCGCGTCGGCGGGCGTCTGGAAGTCGCCCGCCGCCATCATGGCCGTCATCAACGCCGCCAGATGTGTTGTCTCAGTTGCCATCTCTGCTCTCTCTCAAGTCGTCCCGCACATCTAACACTACTCCCGACCGCGCGAGATCGTTGATAAGAATCTAACCCGAGATTGACACGCCGGACGGTGGCTGTTTGTTCCACGCAGATGGACCCGGAGCCGCGACGCGCCCGGAGTTTGAAAACGGAAATAAGTTGACGCGCGCCGGACAAACCACTACAAGATAGTTCGCGTTCCGCAGGCGGTCGACTCCGCCACCGCAAAAGGACGCGCCGCCCGCAACCTTGCTCCCCTGCGAACGGAAGGATTCAGCTTTAAGTTGATCGAGTTGATTCATGCGACGCATTGATCTGAAAAAAGCGCAGGTCGCGCGTTCGAGCACCATCCGCGACATCAACCGGCAGATCGTGCTCAACTACGTGCGCGACCGCGAACCGATCTCACGCGCGGAGATCGCGCGTGAGACGGCCTTGCAGCGTTCGACCATCTCAACCATCGTCGAAGATTTGAAGTCGGACGGGCTGATCGAAGAGATCGGCGAGGGCGAATCGACGGGCGGGCGCAGGCCGACACTGCTGCGCCTGCGCGCGGCGGGCGCGATGGCAATCGGCGTGGACATCACGCCGACCTGCACCACGATTGCCACGAGCGATCTCGGCGGGCGCGTGCTCGAACAAGAGGAGTTTCCGCACATCGAACAGCCGGAGCGTCTGTATGCGCGCGTGATCGAGAGCGTGCGTCGTCTGGCGGCGAAGGCGGGCGAGCGAAAGATCGAAGGCGTCGGCGTGAGCCTGCCCGGTCTGGTTGATCCCGATAGCGGGCGCGCGGTCTATATCCCCTGGTTCAACTGGCGCGACTGGCCGATTGCAGACGAGATTTCCGCCGCCACCGGACTCGACGTGATCGTGGATAACGACGCCAATGCGGCGGCTCTGGCCGCGCTCTGGTTCGGGCGGCAGGAGTTGCGCGAGGCGCGCGACTTCATCATGGTGCTCGTGGCCGAAGGCATCGGCACAGGCATCGTCGTTGACGGGCAAATCTACAGGGGCGAGCGCGGCGGCGCGGGCGAGTTCGGCCACATGATCGTGGGCGAGCGCGCACCCGTAGCCTGTTCGTGCGGGAATCACGATTGCTGGGAAGCCTTCGCCTCCGGGCGCGCGGCGGTCGCACGCTATCTGCAAAACGGCGGCACGAGTGTTGACGGCGCAGAGCGGATAGATTTGGCGCAGGTAGTAGACCGCGCGCTCGCGGGCGAGGCGCGCGCCATTCACGCCCTCACCGAAACCGCACACTATCTCGGCATCGGCATCTCCAACCTGATCGTCGGACTCAGCCCCGAAGCGGTCGTCGTCGGCGGCGTGATCGCGCGCGCGTGGCCGCTCGTCTCCGGCGCGCTCAACGAAACCATCGAGCGCAGCGTGCGGCGCGGCCTACCCTCGGCGCACATCATGCCCTCCATCCTCGGCGACCACCCGACGCTCATGGGCGCGATCAGCCTCGTCCTCGCGCGCAAATTCGCCTCCGTCGCCGGGGCATAATAAAGATAAAACTAAAGACCCCCGCGCGGCGTAACCTGAGTTGCGACTGCGACTGCGACTGCAACGGTTCTCGCTCGAACGCGTCTACTCTTTTTTGTGTGAAGGCCGACGCTTCGCGTCGCGAGCATCGAGATGAAGAGATGAGTTGAAGGTGAACCAGCGTCTAACTTTATCCGGCCTGCATTTTTCGTCGGCGTCGTTAATCGTCGCCGCGCTCGTGATCTCAGTCGCGCTTGTCTCTTCGTGTCGCACGAAGCGTGAGGCGGAAGGCGCGATCAAGATGCACGCGGCGCAGTTGACGAACACGCTGACGCCTGCCGAGCGCGCGGAGATTTTCGAGATCGTCTGGCGCACAGTCAACGAGACGTATTACGACCCGGCCTTTCACGGGGTCGATTGGCAGGCGGTGCGCGAGCGATACCGGCCACGCATGGAGGCCGCGCCGAACGATCAGGAGTTCTACGCGCAGTTTGAAGTGATGCTCGCAGAGTTGCGCGACGCGCACACGAGTTTCAACGCGCCGCCACCACCGGGCGCGCCACCCGAAGGGCAATCGGGCAATCTCGGTCTGTCGCTCGTAGAGATCGAGGGGCAGACAATCGTGTCGGAGGTGGAGGCGGATTTGAGCGCGGAGCGCGCGGGCGTGCGTCCGGGCATGCTCCTGCGGACGGTCAATGGCCGCCCCGTCGAAGAGTTGTACGCCTTGATTCGCGCTAACTTCGCGGGCACCTCTTCGGAGCGCGCCTTCGCGGTCTTGCAGCGGCGCGCGATTCTTTACGGCGGATTCCTGCCGAAGCCGCGCACGCTCGGCCTCTCCAATCTCGACAACTCGACGTTTGAAGTGACGCTCGCAGAGCGACAGCCGGCGACAACCGCGCCGCGCGTCGAAGCGCGCCGCCTCGGTTCAGGTTTCGGCTATATCAAGTTTGACCAATGGAAACCGCCTGCCGATGCGCGCTTCAAAGAAGAGTTGTCGAAGTTGTCGGAGACGCCCGGCCTCGTCATAGACCTGCGCGCGAACGGCGGCGGCCAGACCGACGTGCTGCTCAACATCGCCAGCAACTTCTTCGCCGCGCCGACCTACACAGGAGGCTTCCGCCGCCGCGACGGCACGCTCGACCGCTACCTGACGCACGCCCCCACACGCCTCTACAAACAGCCCGTCGTGATACTCATAGACGAGCGTTCGGCCAGTGCGTCCGAGACTTTCGCGATCTTCATGCAGGAGAGCAGGCGAGCCTACGTCGTCGGCAGGCAATCGAACGGCGCGCTGCTCAACACGAGAATCCAGAAGATTAAAGGCGGCGGCACGCTGCGCGTCAGCATTCGCGCCTACGTCTCGCCGGACGGGCGCGTCCCGGAAGGCACGGGCGTCGTGCCCGACAAGATCGTGCCTTTGACGTTGGCCGATTTACGACAGGGGCGAGACGCCGCGCTCGAAGCGGCGGAAGCGTATCTCAACGCTCACACAGGTGAGAAGTAAGCACTCACGACAGAGACACAGAGGACGCAAAGGGGGCGCAGAGAGTTGAATCTTCTCTGCGCCCTCTTTGTGTTCTCTATGGCGAAGGTTTCAATTTCTTACAAGCTTAACCTGCTACAACCATTTCGTCAGCAGGTAACGATCATGGTCGCGGAAGCCCGCTTGGCGGTAGATGCCCTGCGCTTTCGTGTTGGCGCGTTCGACTTCGAGGTGGAGAGCGTGGATGCCTTCCTGTAGGCAGACCGTACCGGCCAACTCAAGGCTCGCTTTCCCGATGCCGCGCCCGCGAAAATTCTCTCGCAGGTAGAGTTCGTCAACGAAGGCGTCGCGCCCGCCGAATTCCAGACTGAAACCGAAAGTGACCACGAGATAACCCGCCGCCGCTCCGTCCACGCTGAGCAAATGAATGACCCCGAAGCGGCGGTCGCGCAAAATTTGCCCCAACGCACGGCGCGCCGCTCCTTCGTCGAAAGCGATGTGGTCGAACGCGTAAAACTCCCGCATCAACTCGATGAGCGTTTCAACGTCCGATGCGCTTGCGACGGTAAAGTCGGGTTTCATTGGAAGCTCACTTTGCGCCCTTGCCCTGCGTGATCGTCAGGACGCGATCAATGCCGGGGACGCTCACGTTTTCGAGCGTGCCGTCAGGCCAGCGCACTTCGAGCTTGTCCAGTTTTGTCGCCGCGCCGAGTCCGATGTGGAGGCACGGATCGTTTTGCGAAGCGTAGCCCGCGCCGCTGATCAGATCGAGACGCTGGCGCACCGCGCCGGTGGTCGCGTAGACGAGCGCGCCCGTCGCATCGCGCGGGTTCTTCTTCGTCGTGTCGGCGGAGAGCCGGAGGATGAGCCAGTGGTTCTTCGTATCCGTGACGTTGCGCAGGACTGTGGGCGGGGCGTCGCAGTTGTTGAGCACGGCGTCGAGCCGCCCGTCGCCGTCGAGGTCTGCGATGGCGAGGCCGCGCGCGGGGAAGGCCGCCGCCAGCCCGCTTCCCGGCGCAGCCCCGACGCGCTCGAAGACGCGGTCGTTCGGGTCGCTCTTCGCGTTACGCGGATTCGGGATGTTGCGGAAGAGAAGCGACTGTTGCGCCCACGTCGTGCCCCACTGGTGTTGGTCTACCGACGGGTAGACGTGACCGTTGGCGACGAACACGTCTTTCCAACCGTCGTTGTCGTAGTCGAGAAACGACGTGCCCCAACCGAGAAAGGGAATGGTCGGCTCGCCGTGCCCGGCCTGAAAAGTCACGTCGGTGAAACTGCCTTCGCCGTCGTTGTGATAGAGCGTGTTGGAGTCGTCGGAAAAGTTCGTGATGTAGAAATCGACGCGCCCGTCGTTGTCGTAATCGCCGACGGCCAATCCCATGCCCGCCTGCTCGCGCCCGTTTTCGTTCAGGGCGACGCCCGATTCGTAGCCGACCTCTTCAAACGCGCCGCCGCCCTTGTTGATGTAGAGTTGCTTCGGCGTGGAGTCGTTGACGACGATCAGGTCGAGCAGGTCGTCTTCGTTCGCGTGGACGAAGGCGGAGGAGAAACCGTAGTAGCCTTGCGGGTCGTGCGTGCCCGTCTTCGTGCTCACGTCTTCAAACGTGCCGTCCGCCTTTTGATGATAGAGCGTGTCGCCTTCGCCTTTGAGGCCGCGCGGCCCGCACATGACGGGCACGCCGCGAAACTGGCAGAAGTTCTGCCCGACGCCGCCGGGCTTGCCCGCGTCCGAAGGACTCGGCGGCAGATTCTTCACGTCGAACTCCACGTAGCCGGGCACGAAGAGATCGAGCCGCCCGTCGCGGTCGTAATCGCCGAAGGTCACGCCCGTTGACCAGCCCTTGCGCGCGACGCCCAGTTTTTCGGCCACGTCCGTAAACGTGCCGTCGCCGTTGTTGCGATAGAGCACGTTCGGGCCGAAGGCGGTCACGTACAGATCGAGATGACCGTCGTTGTCGTAGTCGCCGACC
>DASWNS010000182.1:0-4984 GCA_036399115.1 Pyrinomonadaceae bacterium
CTATCGCATCGCAGCCGATACGCTGGAGAGCGAACTGCTACTGCACGGCGCGACGATCACGCCGGAAGCGCGCGAGAGTCTGGAACGGAAGATCGAACAGTTCAAACAGACCGCCGCGCGTTACGAGAGCGAACCCGACCCGAAAGCTCCGAACGATCCGCTGCGCGGCGAAGGCAAAAAGGAGTTGTCCGCGCGCGCCAAAGACTTCGCAGACAAGCGCGACCGCGCGCAACGACAAGACCCGAACTTCGATTTCGCGGAGGCTCTCTTCCAGATCGCAATCGTGCTGGCGTCGGTGGCGATTCTCGCCACGTCGCGTCTGATCTTTAAAATTTCCGTCGGCGTCGGCATCCTCGCCACCCTGCTGATGCTCAACGGCTACTTTCTGTTCATGGATTTGCCTCTTTGAAACCGGGGAAAAGAGATAAAGCGATCAACTCGCGTCCGGGAGGAAAGATGAAGAAAACGTCTCTTTTGTCGGCGCTCGCTTTGATGCTTTTAGTCGGCGTTCAGGCGCGTGCAGAGAGCCGTGTGGACTCATTCGGGTGGGGGCAGGCGACGCAGGCGGCGGGGCAGAGCGATGTCGCCGCAGACTCGCCTGAGTTGAAAGAGGCCGCCCAACAGACAGCGGCTGCCGTCAAGTTTTATCGTGAGCGTAAGTTTGACGACGCGTTGACAGCCGCAAAGCGCGCACTCGAACTCCGCGAGAAAGTCTTGCCGGAAGATCATGCGCTCATTAAGAGTTCGCTCAACAACCTCGGTCAGATTTATCTCGTGAAGGAGAACTACTCCGATGCCTTGAAAGTTTTCCTTCGGCTGGAAGCCGCCTACGAAAAGAGCCTGCCGCCCGGACATGAAAATTACGACCTGCTCGTCCGCAGGCTTGCCCTGATCTATTTCTATCTCGGCAAAGACTCCGAGGCCGAGAAACGCTACCGGCAGTTACTCGCTCAGCGGGAGACTGCGCGCGGCGCGCATCATCCGCAAGTGGCGGAAGCCCTCTTCGCCTACGCCTCTTTCTATCAATTTAGAGGAAAGGAGAAAGAGGCCGAGCCGCTTTACGCGCGGGCGATTGCGATCTGGGAAAAGCAGAAAGATTCGGACCAAACGCTCTACATGACTGCGCTTGAGCGTTATGCCTGCATGTTGCGCAAGAGCGACCGGGAGAGTGAAGCCGAAACGCTGGAGACGCGCGCCAGAGAGAGCATCAGCAAGGAGTACGACAGCAAACTTGCGGAGTCGGTCAAGGGCGGAGTTCTGAACGGCAAGGCGATCTCGAAGCCCCCGCCCGGTTATCCGGTTGAGGCGAAAAATCAGAGACAGAGCGGGACGGTGGTAGTAAACCTTCTGGTGGACGAGACAGGAAGAGTGCTTCAGGCGTGCGCCATCAGTGGTCCGAAACTGTTAAGGGCTGCCTCCGAGCGGGCGGCCTACGCGGCGCGGTTTTCACCCACGCTGCTCGGCGGGGTGCCGGTCAAGGTAAGAGGCATCATCACTTATAACTACGTCCTTCAATGATGCCTGCTCCAACTGCCAGCGGGATGACGGGCGAAGCGCAGGAACGGATTGAAGAGTAGATGCGTGCGGTTTTGCAGCGGGTGACGCGGGCTTCCGTGGAGGTCGAAGGAGAAAGCGTCGGCGAGATCGACGCGGGCTTGGTCGTGTTGCTCGGCATCGCGCAGGACGACACGGAAGAGGACGCGCGTTACCTCTCGGAAAAGATCGTCTCGTTGCGCATTTTTGAAGACGCGGCGGGGCGTATGAATTTGTCGGTCGTGGAGACGGGCGGGGCTTTGCTCGTCGTCTCACAGTTTACTCTGTACGGCGACGTGCGGCGCGGGCGCAGACCGTCCTGGAGCGAGGCCGCCGCGCCGGAAGTGGCCGCGCTGCTCTATGAATATTTCTTGAGCGAAGTGCGCAAGACAGGGTTGCGCGTCGAGACGGGAAGTTTTCGCCGGATGATGAAGGTCGAACTCGTGAACGACGGCCCGGTGACCATCCTGCTCGACAGCCGCAAGTTGTTTTAAGTGCGGGCGGGTCTTAACGCAGAGCGGCGAAGCCAGCTACTCCGTGCGCACGCTTCGCGCCTTCGCCTCTTTGTGGTTATATATTTGTCTTTGCCGTTTGAGTTCACAATCGAATCGAGAAGGATGAGAATAATGAATCGTAATTTTAGACGGTGGGCGACCGCTCTGCTCTGCCTCTCGCTCGCATCGCTTGCGCTGGCGTGCGGTGCGGCGTCGAATAATTCCAACGCGGGGACAAACGCGCCAGCCGAGGCGAACGTGAAAACGGGAGTCAAGCCGGAGCCTGACGCGGAGGCGGCCATCATCGAGACGGACTACGGGCGCATCGTGCTTGAGCTTTACCCAAACGTTGCGCCGCAGATGGTGGCGCGTTTCAAAAAATTAGTGGGTGAGGGGTTCTATAACGGGACGGCGATCCATCGCATCAACCCGGACTTGGGGATCATACAGGGCGGCGATCCGAACTCGAAAGATAACAACCCTGCGAACGACGGCATGGGCAATTCCGGCGAGCCGAACGTCCCGGCGGAATTCAGCGACATTCTGTACGAGCGGGGAATTGTCGGCGCGGCGCGCGGCGGCGGGGATATTAATTCCGCCAACTGTCAATTCTTCATCACGCTGAAACGACAAGAGGCGTTTGAGCAGCCCGGCAATCGTTACACCGTCTTCGGACGCGTCATCGAAGGTATCAACAACGCCGACATCATCAGCACCGCGCCCGTCACGGACGGCACGGAGCATCCGGCGGATAAGATTCTCGTCAAGAGCATCACGCTCGCCCCGCGCGCCAACTTCAAATAGAACAGTGACGGGTGACAAGTTAAGAAAGTGAATCGTGAATCGTCAATCGTGAATAGAGAGGACAGGATTTCTTCTACTCACGATTGACGATTCACGATTTACAGCCTTTCTCACTTGTCACTTGTCGTCCGTCACCCGTCACTAAATTGAGTTGTCTTCCGTCTTCGAGCGCGGGTCGAGTTCGAAGCGGTCGCGGTCGCGGCGGTCGATCTTGTCTATGAACTCAAGCTCTTCGTTGTCTTCGAAGTTGACGCCGACGGCGTGCGCGTTCTCTTCCACGTCGGATTGATCGGGCGTCGGGTTGTCGCCGGAGACGACCTCCGTGCCGCTGTCGTTGACATCTTCCCAGGAGGCGTCGAGGTCGCCGCCCGCATCGCGCGGGGAGGCGGCGGTGTTCTGCCGCAGACGCCCGGCCAGTTGTTCCGGGTCTTTCGGCGCACGCGCGATCTCCTCTTCCATGAACTGCTCGATCTCCGGGTCGGGCACAAAGTCCGGGTCGTTGCTCAAGTACTCAAAGTCTTCCGGTCGTTTCTTCGGCATCTTTCCCTCTCCCCGTGCGACAAATGAATCGAACACACGACGCGTCGCGCTCATCTCCCTGCCGACGCTTCGTCGCCGTGTTTCACACGCACTCTATTGGTTTGCTTCTTTGAACAGCGACAATATAACAAATGCCCACCCGCCCCACAAACGGCGTGGTCGAAGCCGCGCCGCGCGCTCCAAAATTGATGTGCTTGACGTTCGTGAGAGGGGCACTTAAACTTAATCGTATTAAATTTTCGCCATAAATTTGAGCGTCCGCATGAATCGTCGCACACTCTCGGAGCGAGCAGACCGGACTGCTTTCGTTAACAGCCTGACCCGCTGCCAACTGCGGAAGGAACTTTGAAATTCCCATGACCCATAATCTCTTCAATTCGCTGCAACAGTTCGACGCCGGACAATTTTATTCGCTGCCGCAACTCGAACGAGAGGGCGTCGGCCCCGTCTCCAAACTGCCCGTCAGCCTCCGCATCGTGCTCGAATCGCTCTTGAGAAACTTCGATGGCAAGACCGTCGAGGAAGAGGACATCCGCACGCTCGCCAACTGGCAGCCCAACGCCGAGCGCACAGACGAGATTCCGTTTATCGTGGCGCGCGTGCTGTTGCAGGATTTCACGGGCGTGCCGCTCTTGGTTGACCTCGCCGCGATGCGTTCGGCGGTCGCGCGCATGGGACGCGACCCGAAGATCATCGAGCCGCTCGTGCCCGTCGATCTCGTCATCGACCACTCCGTGCAGGTTGACGCGTGGAGCACGCCCGATGCGCTCCAGAAGAACATGGAGACGGAGTTTAAGCGCAACAATTCGCGCTACCAGTTTTTGAAGTGGGGTACGCAGGCGTTCGAGAGTTTTCAGGTGGTGCCGCCGGGAATCGGCATCGTGCATCAGGTCAATCTCGAATATCTGGCGCAAGGCGTCATCGAGCGCAATGGAGTCTATCTGCCCGACACGCTCGTCGGCACGGATTCGCACACGACGATGATCAACGGCCTCGGCATCGTGGCTTACGGCGTCGGCGGCATCGAAGCGGAAGCGGGCATGCTCGGCCAGCCCGTCTACTTTTTAACGCCCGACGTGGTGGGCGTGAATATGACGGGCGCACTGCGCGACGGCGTGACGGCGACCGATCTCGTCCTGCGCGTCACGGAGATTCTGCGCGCGGCGAAAGTGGTCGGGAAGTTTGTCGAGTTTCACGGCGAAGGCGCGGCGAGCATCCCGGCTTATGACCGTGCGACTATCGCCAACATGGCTCCCGAATACGGCGCGACTGTCGGCTTCTTCCCCGTGGACGAAAAGACGCTCGAATATTTTCGTTCCACCGGCAGAAGCGAGGAACGCGTCAACGCCATACGCAGTTATTACGAAGCGCAGGGCATGTTCGGCATCCCGCGCGCGGGCGATTGCCAGTACAGCCAGTTGATCGAATTGAACCTCGCAGAGATCGAGCCGAGCGTGTCTGGTCCGAAGCGTCCGCAGGATCGCATCGAACTCTCCGACCTCAAAGAACGCTTCAACGAACTGTTGCAAAAGCCCGTCGGCGAGAACGGCTACAACAAGCAGAAGGAAGAACTCGACGCGCGTTTCCCCGTGAATCTGGACGCGATAACCACA
>DASWNS010000183.1:0-2390 GCA_036399115.1 Pyrinomonadaceae bacterium
ACGGCCTCCGCGTGAAGTGGAGGCCGTTGACTCTCGCCGCTTCTGTATCCTCTGGCCGTTCGCGCCGCTCTGAACCGCGCTCCGTCATTGCCGACAGCTAACGGCTAACGGCTAAAGGCTTCTTATTGCGCACTCTCCACGGGAAGTTTCGCGGCAGTCCAGGCGTTCCAACCGCCGAGGAGGGCGGCTGCGTTGTCGTGACCTTTGCTTTTCAGTATCTGCACCGCACGGGCGCTGGTCTGTTCGCTCGGTCAAGCGCAGTAGGTGATGATCAATTTGTCCTTCGGCAGCTCGCCCGCGCGTTGTTCGAACTGCTGCAACGGGATGGATTTCGCACCCTTGATGTGGCTCGTTTTGTACGTGTTTTCATCGCGCACGTCAACGACAAGGGCTGACCCGCCCGCGATGGCCGCCTGCGTCTCTTCGATGCTGATGCGACGCGTCTCTCCGGCCTGTTGCGCGGGAGTCTGTTTCGAGGCTTGAGCCGTCGTGTTGGCGGTCGTGTTGGCGTTTGCGGCGGGCGCGCTGTTGTTGCTGCGGGCGGCAGCGGGCGCGCTCCCGTCCTGCGGGCTACAGGCCGCCAGCAGCGCGCAGGCGCACAAGCCGAGCACGGCTGCCTTTGAGATAAATAAACGCATAACCCTTTTGCACTCCTCAAAAATATTTCTCTCTCCCCGAAGCGCGGGGCGAGCGATGCCCGGACAGCATCGCATAAATTTCTCGCAAAGTGAAAGCGCGGGGCATCAGTGCGCCGCTCGTCGCCTGTCGCCGCGTTAAAACTCCGCTGCGGGCGCGTCGTCCCGGCGTGCATGTCTGAGCGAGAAGAAGAGTGCGGCGAAGATCGCGAGCGTGCCTGCGAGACGGAGGACGGCGGCGATTTTGCGCGTCGAAGGGAGCATTCCGGTTGAACTGAGCAGGTAGTTCCAATCGTGAATCGAATCCCCGCCGCCGAGCAGCGGAAGCTCCAAAGCCAGCGCGTCGCCCGCATACACGGAGACGTTCAGCAAACTCTCGCCCACCCAGAAGAGGACGAGCGCGGCGGAGTAAATCTGCCCGCGCCGGTAAAAGTATGCGACGAAGACTGCGGGCACGATGACCTGAAAGAGCGAGCCGCCCGCGACGGTGATGAGTCCGCCGAACGGCATGAAGACGAGATGCCCCGCTTCGTGCATCAAGAGGTTGACGCCGTCAATCAAATGCCAGCGCGTGGGATCATAAGCGCACCATAAAAAGTAGAAACCGGCGAGCGCGGCGATAACAGTCTTCGTCGACTCTCTCTTCATACAGGTTCAACTCTCAAGTCTTCCGTCTCTCTTAGTTTCGCCGCGCGCTAATCCGTCTTCGAGTTTGCCGTTTGCGAGCGACCGAGCAACGCCAGACCGACGCCGCCGAGAATCACGATTGCCGCGACGAGCAGCCGCAGCGAGATACTCTCCGACAAAAAGAGCACACCGCCCACGGCAGCGAGTACGGGCACGGCCAACTGCACCGTCGCCGCACGCGTCGCCGTTAGTCCACGCAGCGCTGCATACCACACGACGTAGCCCACGCCCGAAGCGAGCGCGCCCGACAACACGGCGAGGACGACGCCCGCGCGTGAGACGTGCGCGTCGCGCAGCAACAGTAGGTTGAAGAGGACGGCCAGGGGCAACGCGAGCACGAAATTTCTGGTCGTCTCGGCAAGCGGGCTGGCTGCGCTGCGTCCACGCAACGAGTAAAGCCCCCATGAGACGCCCGCAACGGACATCAGAGCCGAACTCAAAAGCGGCGGCGCGCTCTGTAGCCCCGGAAACACGAGATAGACCAGACCGCAGAGCGCGAGGCCAAGCCCCGCCCACTCCAACACGTGCGGGCGCTCGCCGGAGCGCAGAGCGAAAACGATCATCGTCGCCTGTACCGAGCCGAATAAAATAAGCGCGCCTGCGCCCGCGCCGAGTCCGTTGTAGGCGTAAGAAAAAGCCGCCGCGTAAAGAAACAGGAAGAGGGCTGACGCGGGCTTGCCGCCGCTATGCACGGCGGGCGGCCTTCTCTCAACCGCCGCCGTGATAAGCAACAGCATGCCCGCGCCCGACGCCAGCCGGATGCTTGAGAAACTCGCCGCATCAATCGCCCCGCGTCCCAACGCCAGACGGCAGAGAACAGAGTTCGCAGCGAAGGCCACGAGCGCACCTGCGGTCAACACGGGCGTCTTCATACGGCGCAGAGTTTTCCTTCCCCGTTCTGTGAAGCTAGAAGCGACGCGGCAACAACCGCCGCAGCCGCCGCGACGACACGAGCCGCAAGGCGTTCAGGTTCCGGCAGAGTGGTTGAGCTTGACGTTCGCCTCCGCCACTTGCCGCCCCTGCCTGTCCTTACTCAAAGTGACGAGACAGGCAACTCAAAGTTAAAGC
>DASWNS010000184.1:0-6400 GCA_036399115.1 Pyrinomonadaceae bacterium
GCCATCAGGTAGGTGGAAAAATATTCGGCGACGCCTTTGGCGAGCGTGAAGGTGATGAGCAGGATGGCGATGACGCGCCAGGCGTCGAAACTGGATTCGGGGATCAGGTGTTGTAAATCAAAAAGCGTCTTGGTACGCTCCACCTCGCCGCCGCGCCGGAAAGCCTGATCGAAGATCGGCACGATGAGCGCGCCGATTGCGCTCTGCAAGACGGCTCCCGCGAGCATCGCAAAAGTGGCAAGCGTAAACTTTCCCCAGTGAGGCTTGAGATATGTTAGTAGTCGCCGGAGATCGTGCATCGTTTCGGGAGCGCGCGCGTGTCTGCGATTCGTTTCGTTCGAGCGGGGAAGGATAATTAAAGTTCAACTGTAACGGAACAAAAACTATACGTACACTTCAACGCAAGCGTCAAGGCGGAAGACAAAAGGGGCAACGCGCGAGGGGCTGCGCGCCGGACGCACCGCTCCGGCGCGACTCCCGCACGCCGCCGCGCGCGACTTTTTTCTGTAACCTTGCCTTTTTTGGCTTATAATCGCCGCGTCTTAAAATTAACGAATCTGAACAAGGTAAGGCGGGACGACTTTCCCGCCTAAATTACAACAGGTGAATCGAGAACCAGTGAACCGAAAAATCCTGATCGTCGATGACGATACGAGCATGCGCCTGCTTCTGGCGGGCTACTTCCGGCGGCTCGGCTACGAAGTGGAAGAGAAGGAGAGCGCGACCGAAGCCCTACAGGTCGCGCTGGGCGGCAGCTACGACTGTTTTATCTTCGACGTGCAGATGCCCGGCATGTCCGGCCTCGAACTCTTACGCAAACTGCGCGACCGGCACATTCAAACGCCCGCGCTCTTTTTAACCGCACAGGACACGCTCGATGACAAGGTGGCCGGTTTCGAAGCGGGCGTAGACGATTACCTGACCAAGCCCTTTGAGCCGCGCGAACTCGAACTGCGCGTCGAAGCCCTGCTGCGTCGCCCCGCGCACGCGAGCGATGCGCCGGAAGGTGAGGCGCAGCCGCAACAGCGCATCGAGATCGGAAGTCTCGTCATAGACAAACGCCGTCATGAGGTGACGCTCGAAGGCGCGCTTGTCGAACTCACGCCGCTGGAGTTTCAGATTCTCGAACGCCTCGCCAGCGAGCCGGGGCGCGCGTGGTCGCGCAACGACCTGCTCGACGAGGTGTGGAGCACGGAGTACGAAGGTTATCAACGCAACGTCGATCCGCATATCAATCGCCTGCGGCAGAAGATTGAACTCGACCCGAAGAACCCGCGCTACGTGCTGACGGTGCGCGGCGTCGGGTACAAACTCAACGACGCCCTATGATGCTACCAAGACGCCCCTTGCCCTTGCTCAAAACTCTCCGCCTTCTCGTACTCGCTGCGCTCGCGCTCCCGGCCTTCGTCCACGCGCAACCCGAAACCTCCGCCGCACGCAAACCTGCCGAGGGCGCGTCGCAGATTGCCGCACCGCTTAAACTCCGTTGGCCTGCGAGGCCGCGTGCGCGTCGCTACCGGCTGCAAGTGGCGCTCGATGAAAAATTCAACGACATCGTTTTCGACCGCGCCGTAGAGGGACTCGAACAGGAGGTGAGCGGCCTACAGCCCGGCAAATACTACTGGCGCGTCGCACCCGCCACGCCGGAGACTGGCCGTTATTCCGCTCCTGCGCTTGTCGAAGCCGCGTTGCCCGTCCCCGTCGCGCCGACCTTCACGGTGCTGCGCCCGCCCACGGATGTCGGTTGGCAGGCGGCCATCGGCACGGTGGCTCGTCCCTTCGCCGCGCGCCTGCGCGGGGGTAAGAATTTCGATCTCGTCGCGTTGAACTCAGACGGCACGGTCTACGCGCTCGACGCCGCAGACGGAACTCCTCTGTGGGTCGCGCGTTCGCGTGCGACTGCGCCCGCCGCCGACGCGAAAGATAAGCCGCGCACGAGTCACTTCACGCCGCTCGTTCTGCCCGCAACGGCGGAGAGCAGGTCCATCGTCGCCGCCGGGTTTGGCGAAGGCATACGCGGTCTGGACGGGGAGACGGGGCGCGAATTGTGGCGCAGCGTGTTGCAGGGGCGTCCGGCGGGCGGCGCGCTCGCAGCGTTGGGGGGCAGCGGCGAGGGCGCGACCTCCGACTTCGTGGTAGCGACGAGCGACCCCGACACGCTCTACGTTTTGGAAGGGTGCACGGGGCGCATCGTCTCGAAGACGAAACTCGGCGCACCCTTGATTGGCTCTCCGATTCCTTTCTCGCATGGCGAGATTAACGGCATCGCCTACTCGCTCGAAAACAGGCAGTTGGAGATTCGTAAGCGCGACGGCTCGCTCGTGCGTTCCGTCAAGTTCGACGTGCCTTTTTCGACGCCGCCGCTCGTTCTGGCAACTCCGCGCGGAACGCTCGTCATCATCGGCACGGATCATGGCCTGCTCTTCTTTGAAGGCTCCGAATTGAAACCGCTCGGTCGCATCACGACGGAAAAGGATGCGCCGCGCGGGCGACTGACCGCCGCAGACCTCAACGAAGACGGCACCATCGAGGTCGTGATGGTGACGAAAAACGGGCGCGTCGCCGTCATCAGCACGGTGGGCAAGATCAACTGGGCTTCGGAGGGCGCGACCGACGCTTACATGGCGACGTTCGCGCACTTGAACACGGACGGCGTGCTCGACGTAGTGGTCGCCTCCGGCTCCTCTTTCGCACTCGGCTTCTCCGGTCGCGACGGCACTTTGATCTGGCGCGCCGATGAGAACGCGAAGCCTGAGAGCGTGGCCTCCGAAGAGAGAATGTTACGCACGCTGACGGGCGCAATCTCAAGTACGGGCGTGCCGCTCCTCGTCGGCGGCGACGCCACGCGTTCCGCCGTGCGCGCCGTCGGCTTGCCGTCGATTGCGAACAAGGCGGCGGTCAAATAAATTCAGCGCGCATGGCGACGTGAATGGTGACTTGATGATCTGGGGCATCGCACTGACTCTGTTTGCGGTCTGGTTAATCGGCGTCTTGTTGGGAAAAGGCGGCTTCGTACACGTCCTGCTGCTGTGCGCCATCTCGGTCGCCGTCGTGCAATGGATGTCCGAGCGGCGCGCGAGGCGCGGTTGAGGGCATGGCGGCAAGTGCGAAACGGTAATGCGAAAGGTTGCGGAAGTTTTAAGAGGCTGCTTTGAAGTTTGGGCAGCCTCTTCCCGCACGGGCGCGGCAACTCTCTCACGCGACCCGCGCATCCATTCAGACGACATCTTGGGTTCTCCCGTGCCTGCGCCTTTGACCGCGCGCACATCTTTTCAAAAATCTTGAGAGGCTAAGCTATATGAAGTATTCGCGCACACAGGAAAAACTGCTCCGGGGCGTGTTTGTCTCGCTTCTGCTGCTCGCGTCGGCCACCGTCTCCCCGCACGTCTCGGCGCAAAGCGACATGCGGCGTGAGACGGTTGCCATCACCTATCCGCTCGACCAGAACGTCTCCGTGCGTTTTCGCGGCACGACCCGCCTGCCGCGCCTGACGGGCGAGGCCAAGGTCCGCCGCAGCGGGCGACGCGGGACGCGCGTCGAACTCAGTCTCAAAAATCTCCCCCGCGCCATCGAAGTCGGCGGCGTCTATTCCACTTTCGTGCTCTGGGCGATCACGCCCGAAGGCCGCGCCGACAATCTCGGCGAGATCAAACGCAGCGGCAGTTTCATCGTCAACTCGAAACTCGACGTGACGACGCCCTTGCAAACCTTCGCCCTGATCGTTACCGCCGAACCGCACTTTCTCGTGCGTAGTCCGAGCCGCGCGGTCGTGCTCGAAAACCTGCCGCCGAATAATCCCGGCGATGCCACGGTTGACACCGTCAGCGTCCGTTATATCGGCAACACCAGCGACTACCTGAGCAACAGCCGCGTGCCGGAGATCGCCGACGCCGATTACGTCCGCACGCCGACCTCGCTCCTCGGCGCGCGTCAGGCCATCAACCTCGCGCGCTTCGCCGGGGCGGAGCGCGATGCGACCGCCGAGTTGAAAGAGGCGACAGACCAGATCGAGATCGCGGAGAACGCGTGGCGGCTGAAGCAGCCGGACGAGGATGTGGATGCGGCGGCGCGTCGTGCGACGAGTCTGGCGATGCGCGCCGAAGAGGTGGCGGAGTCGCGGAAGGCTGCGCGGCAACGTCGTGAAGAGATCGCGCGGCGCGACGATGCCGTGCGCGATGCGGAACGTTCGGCGGATTCGGCCAATCAGGAGATCGCCAACCTGCGCGCCGCCCTGCAACGCGAAGAACGCGCGCGCGAACTCTCCGACCGCGACCTCTCAAACGCTAACCAGCAGGTGCGCGAACTGCGCACGGAAGTGGCGCGGCTGCGCGACGAGATGCAGGCGATGCGCAGCGAATCGGAAGACGCGAAGTTGAAACTCGCGCGCATCGAAGGCGAGCGCAGCGCGGAGGTGCAACGACAGGAAGCACAGCGTCGCCTCGAACAGCAACAGCAGGCCGCCGCCACGCTGCGGCAGTCTCTGGCGCGCTACGGCACCGTGCGCGACACGGGGCGCGGCATCACGCTCGTCCTGCCCGACAATCTCTGGTCGGGCGCACGCGCCGCCGACCTCGCGCCCGCTTCCTCCGCCACGGTCGAACCGCTCGCCGCGCTCTTCGCCAACTATCCTGACTTTCAAATCCTGATCGAAGTTTATTCCGACAGTCGCGGCGACATGGCTGCCTTGCGCCAGTTGACGCAGGCGCGCGCCGATGCGCTCGCCGGGCGTCTCGTCACCGCCGGAGTGGAGAACGGGCGCGTGCAGGCGACGGGCATGGGAACCGATAACCCCGTCGCTTCCAACAGCACGCCCGCCGGACGCACACGCAATCGTCGCACGGAGATCACGCTCGTCCCGATCAACGCCAGCAGCGCGTCGGCCAACGAACGCTGACAACATAAGAAACGTAAATCGTGAATCGTAAATCGTGAATAGATCAAGAAAGGCTTTCCTCTATTCACGATTTACGATTCACGATTTACTATGTGTCCATGTCGCTGCTTGAAGTTTTACAGCTTGTCGGCTACAGCATGGGCGCAGTCCTGACCCTGTGGATGAGCGTGCTGCTGGCAAGACAGAGGCGCGCCGTCGAGCGTGCGGAACGCGTGCTGCTGGCGCTCGCCGTCGGCATCGGCCTCTGGCACGCGAGCAACCTGTTTCTCACGCTGCGCGCCCTGCTCGGCCTCGACCCGCAATCGTGGTCGGGCGTGCTGCGCGTGGCCGACACGCTCGCCGTCACGAGCATCACGCTCGCCTACTCACTGCTCCTACACGTCCACCTGCATCTCTGGGCACGCGCGCAGCATCGCGGCTTCACGCGCTTCGAGCGGGCGCGCGTCTACATGTCTTACATCCCGGCGATCTTTTTAGCCGTCGCCATCCCGCGCATCTGGTCGGGAGCGTATGCGCCGATGTTGGAGAAGCTGAACTTCTTCGTCCTGCCCTTCGGCGTGTGGGCGACTTATGTGCTGGCTCTCATCGCCGGAACCGACTGGCTGCTCGCACGCGCCTCCGACTCGCGCACCGAGCGACGCCTGATGCAAACGCTCGCCGCCTCGTTCGTCGGGATCGCGCTACTGTTGCTCGCCGCTTACGCGCTCGGCGTCGGGCGCGGCACCGTCGCCGGACATTATTTGCAGACCTTCGCCAACCTCGGCTCGCTCCTGCCGACCGCGCTCATCGCCTATCACATCTATCGTTATCGTTATCTTGAACTGATCATCAAAGAGAGCCTCGTCGTCGCATCGTTCGCGGCGGTCGTCCTCGTCGTCTATCTCTACGGCATACGCACGCTCGCGCTCGCGCTGACGGCGCGCTACAACCTGCGCGCGAGCGCGGTTGAGTCTTTGCTCGTGCTTGCCTTCGCGCTCGTCGTCGCGCCCCTGCGCGCGTGGCTCGACAAGCGTTTCCACAAACTGTTCGAACGCGAAGCCTCTATCTATCGAGACGTGCTGGCGCGCATCGGCGCGCAGGCCGGAGGTTATAAGCAGTTGCCGGAACTGCTCCGCTTCATCGAAGAAAGAACCTCAAGCGAACTTGGCCTGCGCCGCGTACGCTTCTACGTGCGGCCAGCCTACAACCTCGCGCCCTCCGAACCCGACGCTTACTCCGAAGCGAACGCGGGCGAGACGACGAACGAGGACGGCGAATGGGAAGAGCGCGTGTTGGAACTGGCGTCGGAGAACGAAGGCGACGCGCTGGAAAATGTGAAACTTCTGCGCGAGCACGGCTTCGAGATGGCCTCTCACTTGAAGCGCGAAAACAAATCGCTCGGCTTGATGCTCGTAGATGCCGCGCCCGATGCGTTGACGACGGACGTGCGTGCAGTCCTGGAAGTGCTGGCGGGGCAGGTCGCGCTCACACTCGAAGACTATCGTTTGATCGAAGAGAACGTGCGGC
>DASWNS010000185.1:0-5285 GCA_036399115.1 Pyrinomonadaceae bacterium
AGGCCGACGCGTCGGAGTTTGAACCAAAGACAAACTGAGGGATGAAGGATGAGGGATGAGGGATGAGGGATGAAGGATGAGGGATGAATAAGAAGGAGCATTCAACTCTCTTGAGTGCTCCTTACTTATTCATCCCTCATCCCTCATCCCTAAAATTTTGCGCCCCGGCGGCCTGAGAGTCGCACGGGGCGCTTTTTCGTCCGACTCGCGCATGGCGTGCGGCACCGCGCGCAAGCGGACGATCCTTTTGTTTCTCCCGCTTGATTCGGGCTGCGAAAGTCGGAGTCGCACGCGCGCCGCACCTTCCCCTTCGCAGTTGTTCCCTCCTTGTTCGGTCGCTCCTTACCGGCCTGTTCCAAACGCTGCCCCTCTAACTTTGCAGAACCGCGTCCGTCGCCGCTTTCGTGCGACCCGCACGCCTTATTGCAATTGTCAGGCCACCTTGCGCGCCCGCCCCGACTTCTCGCTTCAAACAACGGGCACATAAACCTTTGCCGACATTCGCGCACCCTGATGTTTCGACCCGCCACGCCTTTGCCCGGCGCACCTGATGTTTCCGTTGGTGACAAGGTGTGTAACGCGGGTTCGTCTTTTGCCGCGCGGCTGCCGGATGTCCGGAGAGTTGTGTAGGCCGCTTCCTGTTCTGTTACTTAAGGTGACGCGCGGCGCGCGCGGCGACATACCGGGCAGGCGAAATCAACGGGAAATAGAGCCATTATCCGAGTGGCACCGCCCTTGCCAAGAAGAGGCGGGACGCACACGTCCGTCGAGCCTGTCAGTTGAAAATGTGAAGCGGGCTTTCCTGTGGAGGCTATAGAGTGATGAACAAGTTGACCGAGGAACAGAGGCGAAGAATTTCGAGAAGGCGCGGCGAGCGCGGCTTCTCGCTCCTTCAGATGGTGATCGTGCTCTCGATCATCGCCGTCATCTCGACGGTTGCGCTGGTGAGCGTCCCGGCGGCGCGCGCCGGACAAAGACGCGTCAACTCGGCGCGCATGTTCGCAGCCTATCTGGAGAAAGCTCGCGTCGATTCCGTCCGCCGCCGCCCCGAGGATGCCGCACAGAGTTCGTCAATCACTATCCTCAACGCCAACACCTACAGCGTCTTTATGGACTTCGACGGCACGGGCGTCCCTACCACGCGCACCTTCACGCTCGATTCGGGCATTGTTTTTATCAATTCCGACATCGGCGCGGTCGTCTCTTTCGACTGGCGCGGGCGCACCGGCAATGATCGCCAGTTCCTGATCGTCAACGGCGACCGCCCCAACAACAACCCGGAAGACACTAACTACGTGACTCCGGTGGCTGTCTCCGGCTTCGGCGACGTGACCATCAACGACGAAGTTTATACGCCCGCCATCAACTCCAACACCTCCGGTTTCGCGTCGCCCACGCCTGCACCCTCAACCACGCCTACGCCTGAGGGCACTCCGAGCGGTACGCCGAGCGCGACGCCCTCGCCCAACACAACCCCGACACCGGACGGGACGCCGAACCCGACTCCGAGCGCAACGCCGAGTGCGACGCCGAGCGCGACTCCGAACGCAACGCCGAGCGCGACTCCCAGCGCGACGCCGAGCGCAACGCCGAGCGCGACGCCGAACCCGACGCCGAGTTCAACACCGGCTCCACCGGCCTGTTCGCTGCAAGTCACTCCGGCTGCGGTGTCGGTCGTCAAACAAGGCAAGAGCACGGCCACCGTCACAGTGCGCGTGCCGAGCGCGACTACCGCTACGGTGGTCACGGCGAGTTCGGCCAGCGGCACCAACGTATCGGTTTCGCCTGCCGTCGCCAGTGTCCCGTCCGGCGGCTCCGCCTCGTTCACGATCAAGTCGCTGAAGAACAACGCGGGATTCGTCTATCAGGTGAAGTTCACTGCGCCCAATTGCGGTGAAAGCATCGTTCCGGTCACGGTGACGAACAACTAGGAGAAGCGCAAGATGAAATTCAGTTCAAAAAACGCACAGGGCTTCACCCTGATCGAAACGTGCATCGCTCTGGTTGTGATGATGGTGGTCGGGCTGGGCGCAACTTCGCTCTTCCTCTTCGCGCTCCGCAACAACACGGGCGGCAGCGAGCGTTCGCAGGCTTTAGCCATCGCGCAACAGCGACTCGAAGAATTGCGCACCATAAAATACGACGATCCACAGCTCGCCATCGGGCAGACAATTTCGACCGTCGTGCTCCAAGACGTGGCCGCGCCCGGCGGCGTGGCGGCTGCGGCTGCCGCGCCGAGTTCAGGCGGGGGCGCGCAGGCGTATAGCTCTGCGGCGTCCGGCGGCAGTCTCATCTCGCCCTCCGGTAAACCCGGTAAGAGCAGCCCCACCCCGACGCCGACCCCCGGCGGTGGCGGCGGTGGCGGTGGTGGCGGTGGCGGCGGTGTCGGTATCGGTGGTTATAAGCTCGTCCTCGACGTAGAGGGCTTACCCGCCGGTTCGGCCAGCCCGACGCAGAAACGGATCACGGTCACGGTGACGCCCGAAAACGGCTACGGGGCAGCGGCGTGGATGAATCAGAACCCGGTGGTCATTGTCATTCATCGCAGCAGCCCTTCCTCTGGACCTTACAGGCTGTAGTTCAGGGACGAGTACGAACAGGCCGGATGATTCGGGGAGACGAAAGTTCATGCGACAAACTACACAGACGACAGATCGAGAGGCGGGCTTTTCGCTGATGGAGTTGATCGTGGCGATGTGCGTGATGATGATCATCACGGGCGCGGCCACGTCTCTGCTCGTCGGCGCGTTCAACGTGCGCTCGCGCGAAGACCAGCGCACCGAGGCCATCGGCGACGCGCGCCGCGCGCTCAACATCCTCTCGCGCGAACTCGCCAACTCCGGCTACCAGTTGCCGCGCGGGCTGACCTACACGTCGGCTGCCGGTGCGTCTCCCGTCCCGATGAACGGCCTCATCCCGAGCGACTGCGACGACGAATCCATCACTTTCGTCGCCAACCTCAATGCGAGTCTGGGGACGGGTGACGAGGATGTCAACGACGACAGCGAGGCGTTGAAATTCCAGTTCTTCCAGAACGGCGACAACAACTTTCTGGTGCGCACCGATCTCCGTCCGGGGGGTGACTCCATCGTGCTCGCCAACCGTATTGACGAGGTGGATTTCGAATATCTGAATGATGCGAACGTGCCCGTCGCCGTCACGGCAGCGGTGCGCATTCGCATCACGATGGTCGTCACGCTCAATCCGGTCGGCCAGCCCGGCACGACCAGCTACCATCCGCCTGCGCAGGAACGCCTCTCGTCTATCGTTGATCTACGCAATGCCACGCTTGGCACATACTAAATGAAGTGAGCAGGGGCAAATGAATGCGCCCCGCAGAGTGAGGTTGACAGGATGAAGAAGAACACAAAGAAGCGAAACTCTACCTCGACCAATCGCTGCCGTCGCAACGAACGCGGCGCGGCGCTCATCATGATGCTGCTCATCTCGATGCTGCTGCTGGCGGCGGGCGGCGCACTGATCATGACGACGGCGCTCTCCACCACGACCGTCTACGAGGCCACGCCGGAGATGCAGGCATACTACGCCGCCGAAACCGGACTCGAAGACGTGCTGACGGTCTTGCGCGGCAACGTCGCCCCGCAGAGCGCAGGGATGGCTGCGCCCGCCGCTTCAAAGGGGTCGTCCGTCCTGGCCTCCGTCTCCTCTTTCGCCTCCTCGGCTTACTCGGCCTTCATGCCTACGGCGCACGCCGCTGCGCCCACGGGCGGCAACACGACCGACGAAATCCCCGACGCGAAAAAAATAAACATGCGCCGCGCTCTCGATCACGCCTATGCCGATCACCCGAATGATCCGGAGAATGCGCCCGACCTACGCCTCTCGCGCTGGTTGGACTACGACTACACGCCGCCCAACGGCGACTATCCGGATCGCGTGACGCTCAACGACAACTACAGCCCGCTCACGGGTACGGCTTACCGCGTCACGCTCAGCGACGCGGACGACAGCACTTCCGTCGCCTACACGACGACCGGCCTCTTCAAAGCCGGTGGACCCGGAGTTGTCATCAGCGGGAACGGTCGGTCGATCACCTTCAACAACATACTCGGCCCGGCAGTTGGCACCGGCACGGTCACTTACGTACCCCGCACCGATCAAACCGCTTTCGACAGCTATCCCGCTATCGCGAGCAACCTCGGCAGTTTTAACATCTCTTCCACAGGCATCGGGGCGAGCATCCCGCCCGGCGTCACCTTCGAACTGTTCGTCAATCAAAAGGCTCCTTGGCAGGGCAGCGCATCGCTCAACGCCAATCTCAGCGGTCTGGTCAACCCCGTCGCCGTCTTGAACTCTTTGCAGGTCGGTTTCCCGAAAGACACGCTCCTCGTGGACGGCACGACGATCAAGATCACGAATTTGGTCGGCGGCCTTCTGAGTCTGCTCGTGCCGCCCGCCGGCGGGTCTGTGCCCTTGCAGGCCAACGTCACCGCTCCCGAACCGAAGCGCGTGCTCGTGCGTTCAACCGGCATCGGGCCGCGTGGCGCGCAGAAGATTCTGGAAATGCTCCTCACCCGCGCCAACCTCGAATTCGAAGCTCCCGCGACGCTCACCGTGCGCGGATCGAGCGACTGTAGCGGCATGACTTTCTCCACCGGAAGCAGCAACGCCAAGACTTACACGGGCGAAGACTTGAATGGCAAAGAACCGCAGCGTCCGGCCTTCGCCGTGACGGCCTGCGACTACGACGACGCGGTGAACGGAACGACCAAAGGCGGAACCGTTGAAGGGCCTCCGCAAATCGGCATTCTCGACAACGGAATGGCGGCGGGTACGATGACGACCGCCCCCGTGCAGATGCCGGAATTTTTGAAGACGCCGGATAAAGCTCGCCAGTACTTGAACGAGTTGGAAGCGACGGCGCGCGCGCAAGGCCGCTACATCAACCCGGCCAGCGGGACTTCCACAACCGTCAATAGCGGCACGCTGGACAATCCGGTCTTCACCTTCGTAGACGGCGATTGCGAACTGACCGGAGGCGCAGGGCTGCTCGTCGTGACGGGTAATGTGAACATGAGCGGCAACACCTCGTTTCAGGGTGTGGTGCTGGTGATGGGCGAAGGCTCTGTGAACCGCAACGGCGGCGGCAGCGGCGACATCGACGGCTCGATGGTCATCTCTAAATTCGAGCGCACGTGGCCTGCCTCCGAGGACGATCCGTCGATTCCTAACAACGTGGAATATCCGTTCCTCGCGCCGTCCTTTAATACCAACGGCGGCGGCGCATCCACGATGCAGTACAGTTCGACCGCCGTGGCTCGCGC
>DASWNS010000186.1:0-7871 GCA_036399115.1 Pyrinomonadaceae bacterium
CTACGGCGCGCTCGGATTAAAGAAACGACTGGACTGGCAAACAACCTGCGACCGTCGTTCGCCGCGCTGCACCACGCGCTGGGATGAATTGCTCACACTGAATCTGAATTCCACCCCGTCTTAATATTTTTCGATCTTGAGATGTGCGACGGTTGCGCCCCAGCCGCCGGATTGGGGCGGCGCGTCCGTCCACTCGCGGACGAAAGGCGTGCGCGCGAGGATGCTCTGCACGAGGCGACGCTGCACGCCCTGTCCCTTGCCGTGAATGATGCGCACGCTCAGGAATCCCGCGCGATGCGCCTCCGTTAAATACTCTTGCACGACGCGCTCGACATCGCGCGGCGCGATGGTGTGAAGATCGAAAACGTCCGTGATCTCCAGCCTGACCGGCTCCGGAAACGGATTGTCGAGATCAATTTCGCCCTCCTCCACGTCAGACGCCGCGCCGCCCGTCGCGCTCGATTCGCCGCCCACGCGTGCGGCCTCGCGGCGCGCGGCAAACAGAGTTTTTAACCAGTCGAATAATGGACTCATGCGTGCGCGAAAGACTCCCGCGCAAGTCTTAGCATACCTTGACACTCGCCGCTAGCGCGCCGTAAACTCGCGCACTTCCAAGTCATAAAATTTTGGCAGGCCACAAATTTTCGTGTTGATTGGTGTGCGCGCCCCTCGGGCGCAGGCAAGATTGATCTCTACCGGCAAAAATTCCGTCTCAAGTTTGAAAGGATGAAAAGCGATGGGTAAGCGAAACAAGATCACTGTGGTGGGCGCGGGCAACGTCGGGGCGACCGCCGCGCACTGGCTGGCGAGCAAGGAACTGGGCGACGTGGTGCTCGTGGACATCATCGAGGGCATGCCGCAGGGCAAGGCGCTCGATCTGGCGCAGGCCGCGCCCGTCGAAGGCTTCGACGCGCGCATGATCGGCTCGACGAACGACTACTCGCTGACGAAGGACTCGGACGTGGTGATCATCACGTCAGGACTTGCGCGTAAACCGGGCATGAGCCGCGACGACCTGCTCAAGACGAACGCCGGGATCGTCTCGTCGGTCGTGGACGAAGTGGTCAAGTATTCGCCCGACTCTATCCTGATCATCGTCTCCAACCCGCTCGATGCGATGTGCCAGGTGGCTCTGCGCCGTTCGGGTTTCCCGAAGCATCGCGTGATCGGCATGGCGGGCGTGCTGGACTCGGCGCGCATGCGCTGTTTCCTCGCCGAAGCGTTGAACGTGTCGGTGGAGAACGTGACGGCCTTCGTGCTCGGCGGCCACGGCGACACGATGGTTCCGCTGCCGCGCTATTCGACCTGCGCGGGCATCCCCGTCACAGAGTTACTGTCGCAGGAACAGATTGAATCAATCGTGAAACGCACGGCCAACGGCGGCGCGGAGATCGTCGGCCTCTTGAAGACCGGCTCGGCCTATTACGCGCCCTCGTCCGCGAGCGTCGAGATGACGGAAGCGATCTTGAAAGACAAGAAGAAGATTCTGCCGTGCGCGGCTTATCTCGAAGGCGAGTACGGCATCAACGGCCTCTACGTCGGCGTGCCCTGCAAACTCGGGGCGAACGGCCTCGAACAGATCATCGAGATCAACCTGACGGCTGAAGAGCGCATCGCTTTGCAGAAGAGCGCGGCGTCGGTGCAGGAACTCGTGGACGTGCTCGGCCTCTAAGAACCTACGACGAGCACGGAATAATTGTAGGGGCGGGGCGTGTCCCTGCCCCTACAAATTTTTTAGGAGAACTTCGTGCGCTCACTTCAAGTCTCCCTCCGTCTGGCGTGCTGCTTATTATTCCTGTCACAACTTGTCTGCGCTCAAAACGGCGTGTCTCAAAAGAACGCGCCCGCCGCTGTCGCCAAATTTGCATTTCGTAAAAGCGGGCTTGAACTCGAACGCGCAGCCCGCGCGGGCGCGTTCTACAGCGTGACGGGGCGACGCGCAGCCGCCTTCGGCTATGAGCATCGCCCGCTCGAAGCGTGGGTCTACCCGTTGAAGATTCTGGACGACTTTGCGTTGTCGTTCAATATCGAAGGCTATCCGCTGGAGTTCGGCGGCGCGGACACGCTCGCGCGCATCAACGTCCGCCCCGAAGCCACGACCTTCACTTACTCGCACGCCGCCTTCACCGTCCGCCAGACGATCTTTGCGCCGCTGGATGAGCCGGGCATCGTCATGCTGCTCGACGTGCAAAGCGCGCTTCCCCTGACCGTCAACGTCTCGTTTCGCCCGCGCCTGCGCCTGTCATGGCCTGCCGGTTTGATGACGGGCAGCCTGAGTTGGAACGAGAAGTCGCGCGTCTATTACATCACGGAAGAGACGCGACGCTTCACGGGTATCGTCGGCTCGCCCGCCGCGACGGACGTTTCGGTGATGCCTTATCAGGAGGAGCCGCGCGGCGTGCCCGCGCGTTTTCGCATCCCGGTTCCGGCGGGCGAGATGAGTTCCGGTTTCATCCCGATCATCATCGCAGGGAGCGTGGAAGGACGCGAGAAGGCAAAAGCCGCTTACGACCGTCTGCTCTCCGCTATCCCGTCGCTCTACGAAAAAAACGTTGCGCATTATGAGCGGCTCGAAGCGGAGACGCTCGGCATCTCGACGCCGGACAGGGAACTCGACGAAGCGTTCGCCTGGGCGAAGGTCGGCGTAGACAAAGGCGTGGTGACGAATCCGCTGCTGGGGACGGGACTCGTCGCGGGCTATCGCACGTCGGGCGAATCGGAGCGACCCGGCTTCGCCTGGTTCTTCGGGCGCGACGCGCTCTGGACTGCGTTTGCACTCAACTCCTACGGCGACTTCCAGACGACGCGCACCGCACTCGAATTCCTGAAAAAGTTTCAACGCGCCGACGGCAAAATCCCGCACGAGATTTCGCAGAGCGCGTCGCTCATTCCCTGGTTCACAGATTACGAATACCCCTGGGCGAGCGCGGATGCCACGCCGCTCTACGTTATCGCGCACGCCGACTATTTTCGCGCCACAGGTGATCTCGAATTCCTGCGCGCCAACTGGGACTCGATCCTGAAAGCCTATCGCTTCACCGAAGCGACCGATACGGACGCGAACGGCCTCGTCGAAAACACGAAGTTCGGGCACGGCTGGGTGGAAGGCGGCGGACTCTATCCGGCGCACGAAGAGATTTACATGCAGGGTTTGTGGGTTGCCGCCTCGCGCGACCTGGCCGGGATGGCCGCCGCTTTGAAGGAGGGGAAAGTCGCCGCGCTCGCACGCGCCAACGCCGAGCGCACGCGCGCCGCGACGGAGGAGACTTACTGGTTGCCGCAGCGCGGCTTCTACGCTTTCGCCACCAAGCGTCCTGCCACGGAGCCGCCCGAAGCCGACCCCGGACCCAATCGCGCACAGCGTCAAGCGCGCATGAATGCGCTCAAAGATGCACGGCTTTATGACGAAGATACAGTGCTCCCCGCCGTCCCGCTCTGGTTTAAGACTTTGACGGACGAACGCGCCGAACTTCAACTCGACGCGCTCGGCGCGGGCGCGCTTGCGACCGACTGGGGCGCGCGCATCCTCTCCAACCAAAGCCAACTCTACGATCCGCTCTCTTATCACAACGGCTCCGTCTGGCCGCTCTTCACGGGTTGGGCGAGCCTGGGCGCGTACCGTTACGGTCGCCCGCACGTCGGCTTTCAAGCCCTGATGGCGAATGCGCTGCTCACGCGTCAGGGCGCGGAAGGCTCCGTCACGGAGTTGTTGTCCGGCGACTTCAACGCGCCGTTCGGTCGTTCATCGCACCATCAGGTCTGGTCGGAGGCGATGGTCGTCACGCCGCTCGTGCGTGGGCTGCTGGGGCTGGAACCGGACGCGGCGGACGATGACGTTTTGCGTCTCGCGCTGCAACTGCCCGTCAACTGGGACAGACTCGAAGTGCGCAACCTGCGCCTCGCGCGCGGCTACTACGATATGCGCCTCGTGCGCCGGACGGGACAGACCAGGTTGAGTTTTATTCCGCACCGCGCCAGCCAACTCGCCAACGCGAAAGGTAGCGCGGAAGGGCTGAGGAAGATCGCCGTCTCGATCTCTCTGCCGCTCGACGCGCGAATGTGCCGAGTCACGAAGCCCCGGCTGGCGGGCAGTTCCCTGGAACAGCAGCCGACTGCGCCGGTGGATTGTGATGCGCGGACGTACAAGTTGACGCGCATGGGCGATGTGCAACGCGTCGAGGCGATGTTCGTTCCCGAAGCGTCGGAGGTGGGTCTTGTTTTTTCCTATGAAGAGGGAACCGACGTTTATGTCGCGCCTGAGACGCCTGTGGCGGGCGCACGTAATCGCGGCCTGCGCATCCTGCGTTCGCGCGCAGATGCGAGCCACCTGCGCCTCCTCGTCGAAGGATTAGGCGGCCAGACCTACACGCTCGGCACGCGCAGCAGCCGCGCGTTGCTCGCTACCTCCGGCGTGGAGATCAAAAAAGGGACCGACGCCGGTTCACAATTGCTGATCACTTTCGCCGGAACGCCCGACAGGTATGTGCGACGCGAAATAGACATCCCGCTACAAGCGTCGAAGCCGGGACGACGGAATTAGCCCGCGCGGAGTTGATACGAAGGGGCGACACGAAAAAGCGGCGACGCGTAAATCAAGTTTACGCGTCGCCGCTTTGTTCGACGTTTGAGAGTTCAGCGTTTGAACCAGCTGAACAACCCGTGCAAGATCGTCTCGCGGTTCTCTTCGTAGATGGCTTTCGTCAGGGGGATGGACATCGGGCAGACGCGGACGCAGTTCTGCGCGTTGCCGCAGTTGGTGATGCCGTCGTCGCCCATAATGCCTTCGAGCCGTTCGTCGCGCGTCATCTTGCCGGAGGGGTGCATGTTCTGGTAGCGCACCTGCGCGATGGCCTGAGGTCCGATGTACTGGTCGCCGTCGTATTGCGGGCAGGCTTCGAGGCAGCAGCCGCACGTCATGCAGCGCGAGTAGGCGTAGCGTTCGGCCACCTCGTCCTGCGTCATCTTCGGTCCCGGTCCCAGATCATGCGTGCCGTCAATCTCGATCCACGCTTTGACCTGTTTCAGATGTTCGAACATGCGCGTGCGGTCAACGGCAAGATCGCGTACGTTCGGAAACTTCGTCATCGGCTCCAGAGTGATCGGCTGCTCCAACTGATCCACGAGCGCGGAGCACGACTGGCGCACCTTGCCGTTGATGATCATCGTGCAGATGCCGCAGACCTGTTCCAGGCAGTTCATGTCCCAGACGACGGGCGTGGTCTTCGTGCCGTCCTTCGTGACGGGGTTTTTTTGAATGTCCATCAGGCACGAGATGATGTTGAGGTTGGGGCGATAGGGGACGCGAAACTCTTCCCAACGCTGCGGCGCATCGGGGCGGTCGCGTCGCTTGATGCGAATCTCGACGAACTTCTGCGCCCTCTGCTGCTCAGGCGCAGGTGTGTACGACCTGTCGGCGGTCGCCTCCGTGCTGTTGGTTTGATTAGTGTGTGCGCTCATAGCTCGTCTGATTTGCCCCCCGCGTCTTTGAGTTCCTTACCCTGCTCGCGCCGCGACTCGGCCTCGCCGTGGTTCACGTCGCGCACCTGCTCTTTGTCCTGACCCCAGACGCGCGGCCCCGTCAGGTCGCGCGGCTTCTGCTCCCAACCTTCGACCGGGACTTGCTGCGCGCCGTCGGTCGTCGGCAGGCCGGAGGCCGCAGCCTGCGTTGCGACCGCGCCCGTCGTCTTCTGCTCCTGCTTGCCCTTGCTGTAGTCGCGCTTGCGCGGCACGATCAAAGACACGTCAACCTCTTCGTAAGAGAGCACGGGACCTTCGCCGGAATACTCGGCGATGGTGGTTTTGAGAAAACGTTCGTCGTCGCGGTTGGGGAAGTCCGGCTTGTAGTGCGCGCCGCGCGACTCGTCGCGGTTGAGCGCGCCGAGCGTGATGACGCGCGCGAGTTGGAGCATGTTCCAGAGTTGACGCGCATGCGGCAGAGCCATCGTCGCCCACATGTTCGAATCGCTGATGGAGATGCGCTTGTAGCGTTCGATCAACTCCTGCAACTTCGCGTCGGTCGCTTTCAACCTGTCGTTGTAACGCACGACGGTGACGTTATCCGTCATCCACTTGCCCATCTCGTCATGCAGGAGATGTTGATTTTCGCCGCCCGACTGCTTGAGCAGTTCGTCGTTGAAGCTCTTTTGCAGTTTCAACTCGTCGTCGTAAATCTTCGAGCCGTCCGCGCCGTTGCGCTCCACGTTCTGCGCGTATTCGAGCGCGGCGGGCGCGGCGATGAAGCCGCCGTAGACGCAACTCACGAGCGAGTTTGCGCCGAGGCGGTTCGCACCGTGAATCGAATAGTCGCACTCGCCCGCCGCGAGCAGGCCGGGAATGTTCGTGCGTTGATTCGCGTCAACCCAGAGGCCGCCCATCGAATAATGGACGCCGGGGAAAATTCGCATCGGGACGTGGCGCGGGTCGTCGCCGACGAACATCTCGTAGATTTCGAGAATCGCGCCGAGCTTGCGGTCGAGCGTGGCGGCGTCAATGTGCGTCAGATCGAGATAGACCTGATTCTCGCCGCCGACGCCCATGCCGTCCAGACAGATCTGAAAGATTTCGCGCGTGGCGATGTCGCGCGGCACGAGGTTGCCGTAAGCCGGATATTTCTCTTCGAGAAAATAGATGCGCTCCTTTTCAGGAATGGACGCGGGCGCACGCTTGTCGTTCTTCTGGCGCGGAACCCACACGCGCCCGCCCTCGCCGCGCGCCGATTCGGACATCAGGCGCAGCTTGTCTTCGCCCGGAATCGAGGTCGGGTGAACCTGTATAAACTCGCCGTTGGCATAACGCGCGCCCTGTTGATAACAGGCCGAAACCGCGCTCCCCGTGCAGACCATCGAGTTCGTTGACTTGCCGAAGATCAAACCGGGGCCGCCCGTCGCCATGATCACCGCGTCGGCGGGAAAGGCTTTGAGTTCGAGCGTGTGGCGGTTCAGCGCGACGAGGCCGCGACAAACCTGATGATCGTCCAAGACGAGCGACAACATCTCCCAGCCTTCGTACTTCTTCACTTTGCCGCCGACTTCGTAGCGGCGCACCTGTTCATCGAGCGCGTAGAGAAGTTGCTGCCCGGTTGATGCTCCGGCGAACGCCGTGCGGTGGTGCTTCGTGCCGCCGAAGCGTCGGAAGTCGAGCAGCCCTTCCTTCGTGCGCGAGAAGGGCACGCCCATGCGGTCGAAGAGATAGATGATCGCGGGAGCCATCTCGCACATGGCTTTGGCGGGCGCTTGATTGGCGAGGAAGTCGCCGCCGTAAACCGTATCGTCGAAGTGTTCCCACGTCGAGTCGCCTTCGCCCTTGGTGTTGACCGCGCCGTTGATGCCGCCCTGCGCGCAGACCGAATGGGAACGCTTGACGGGCACAACCGAGAAGAGATCAACTTCGTGTCCCGCCTCGGCGATCTTCATCGCCGAGGAGAGTCCCGCCAAGCCCCCGCCGACAATCGCAATCTTTGTTCCTTTAGAAGTCGCCGCCATTAGTTAAGTATTCCTCCCAGAAGCCCGCCGGGGCGCAGGAAAGCGAAGGTCACGTTAATCCACAGAACGTAGAGCACGACGCCGAAGCCGATGCAGGCATAGCCGGTTGCACGCTGCGCGCGCTCGCCGATGACGATCCCCCAGTCAACTAAAAAGAGCCAGATGCCGTTGGCGAAGTGCCAGACGGTTGAGGCGATGCCGATGACGTAAATGATCAGAATCCACCATATCTGAAATTCGCGCTGCACGATCTCGAAAGCCTCGCCCGGATGATGCGCGACCGAGCGTTCGTTGAGGCCGGGGATCAGACCGAAACGGAAGTTCAGGAGGTGAAAGAGAATGAAGAAGAAGAGTATCACGCCCGTGATGCGCTGGATCGTGTAGAACCAG
>DASWNS010000187.1:0-8704 GCA_036399115.1 Pyrinomonadaceae bacterium
GTCAGCCGTGTAATCGTGTGCCCGCCATGTCGGTTATTGCGCATCGGGCACGACTTCTATCATGCGATAGAAGTGTGTAGCAACTGAAAGTCTTGCACCGAAGGTGCATAGTTTTGCACTAGCGTGTCTGTGACAATAAAAAGCAGGAGTCAGAATTCAGAATCCAGCAGTCAGAAGAAAACATCTGCCGCCCTTCATTCTGACTCCTGTATTCTGTTTTCTGTCTTCTCCTTCATCGTTCCTACTTCGCCGTTTCCTTTCTTTGCGCCCATGCGATGCCGTCCGGCGCTTTACCCGTCTCGACCCTGCCTACTACTTCCAGTTTTTCCAGATCGATGGCGGCCACGCCGTTCGCCTCCTGCAACGCGACATAAGCGCGCCGGCTGTCAGCCGCGACGGTGACGCCGACCGTCCCGCCTTCGATCTTGATGCGCTTGATCTCTCTGCGCGTCGCGGCATCGAAGACGACGAGTTCGCCGCCCACCGGATCGGGGATGAGCACGCGCTTGCCGTCGGGCGTGAAGGCGACGCGGAAGGGAAGTTGCGAAAACTTCTGGAGCGTCTCCACGACCTTGTTCGTCGTCGTGTCAATGACCGAGACGGTGCCGTCGGCGCGGTTGGCCGCCCACACTTCCCGACCGTCGGGCGAGATGCCGATGCCTTCGGGCGTCTTGCCGACGGCGATCTGCGTGATGTTCGGCGGCACGGGCGCGCCGCCCACGTTGATCGCCGTGACGGTGTTCGAGAGCATGTTGGCGGTATAAATCCGCTTCGCGTCGGGCGTGATGACGAGCATGTGCGAGACGCTCTCGCCCGTGCCCATCAGCCAGTCCACTCTGTCCGTCGCCGGATCGTAGCGCGCGACGGCGCGGTTGGCCTCCGCCGTGAAATAGATTTTGCCGCCCGCCTCCACGATCCCGTGCGGGCGTCGGAGCGCGCCGAGATCAACGCGCTTCGTCTCCTTGCGCGCCGCGATGTCTATGATCGAGAGCGAACTGCCGACGACCTGCTGCGTGCCGTAGTTGCCGACGTAAGCCGTGCGCCCGTCAGCCGAAGCGACAACCTCGTGCGGCCCTTCGCCGACGGGCACGCGCGCCAAGACCTTCAACGCCACAGGGTCAACGATGGCGAGCGTGTTCTCCGCCTTGTTGAGCACGAGCAGCGCGGCGTCGTTGGCGGCGGGCGCACTCGTCATCGTGGCCGCAGTTTGCGCCGGTTGCGCGCCGGTCGGTTGAGACAGAGAGAGCAACGCCGCGCCCGCCAGCACGACGAGCGCGAGACACTTCGGGATGAATCCCATCTTCATGGATCAAGTCTCCATTCTTTCGGAATCTAAATCGGGACGGAACGGCAGACGCCTGCGGCAAGTTAATACGTAAAAGCGCGGGGCGTGTTTCGCGTCGCGGATGAGAAATTCGAACTGTGCCGGGATTGCGTCACTGCATTGGGAGGCTGACATCGCCGCGCGCCTCAAGTTGCCAGCGCGACTTCGAAGTTTCTCGCGCGCCGCAGAATAAGGTAAGCGAGCAGCGCGCCGATGAGGATTCCGGCGAAGTCCCACTGGAGGTCGTTGGGCGCGTCGTGCTTGCTCCAGATGCGTTGACCGCCGAAGTAGCGTTCGTCCCAGAGTTCGATGATCTCGTAGAAGGCTGAGAGGCTGAAGAAGATGGCGACGGCGAAGCAGATGGTGAGCGAGAGCGGCAGCGCGTGGCCGAAACGACTCAATGCTCTTGACAGCAGCCACACGACGAGCGGCATCGTCAAAGCCTGCACCGCCAGATGCGCAAACTCGTCGTACATGATGACGCCCGCGAACGTGCGCCCGTACAGCGAGAAGAGATTGCCGAGCGCGTCCACCTCCAACGCCGCGAAGACTAAGAGCAGCAACACGGGCGGCATCAGGATTTCGTAGCGCGCACGCAGGTAGAGATAGACCGCCGCCAGCCACGCCGCGCCGAGCGAGGTGCAGAGGACGAACGGCAGGTAACACATCTTGAGCAGGAAGGCCGCGCCCGCAAGGACGAGCGCGGCGGCGATGGGAACTTCCAGACGTTTGAGCCATGCGTTCATCTCATGCTCCTTACGCGTCGCCGTCAGGCGCGGGCGGCGTCGCCTGTTCACTAGCCGCTAACGCGCCCGTCGTTGATTCGTCAACTCGTTAATTCGTCACTTCGTTGATTCATCAACGGCGCGCTGCGCGAACTGTTTACTCCAGCACAGAACGTTTGAGGCCGCCGCTTGATGCGTGAAATTTGCGCGAAAAATTTTTCATGCGGACACTCGTAACGAAAACTCGTCGCGCCCGTTCGACTCGCCGCCGCCCGGTCGGCGCGCCTTAATTGTCGAGCAGCGTGGCGGCGATGTTGGACGGGTCGTTGATCGCTACGGGCAGGCGTCTGCGAAGTTCCGCAAGCAGCGTTAACTGTTTTTTGTAGCCGTTGAGCGGGACGCTGACGGGGAGACGCCGCCCTTCCGCGCGGAGTGCGAGTTCGATGTTGCCCTTGAAGCGGTTGATGCGTGCATCGCGCACCGCGCTCCAGGGGACGAAACGCCGCCCGCGCAGTCCGAGGATGACGATCCCGCTCTCGTAGAACGCGAGGCGATAGATGGCGGTGCTGAAATAGAGAAGCAGCGCGGAGCACGTGAAGGTGATGAAGAAGGTGAAGAACCACCCGAAGATGTCCATCGTCGAAACAGGATCGCGCAGTTGCCGGTAGAGGTTCACCACGGAGATCGTACCGAAGACGAGTGTGAAGATCACGGACAACCCGGTCGTGAAAATGGCGACGCCTTTGTGCGGCTCGAAGTTTATGTCTTCAATTTTCATCTGACGCCACGCGCGCTCCCGTCCGTGTTTGCACCGCGCGACACATTTTTCACGCCCGCGCGTTGTCCGTCAATCCCTGCTCGCATAAGATGAGTTTGAGATTGAAGTGAGGTGAGTTTGAGACTGACTTGGCCGACCTCTTCCAGCCGACCATCCTGCGCTACGATTCTTTGCCTTCCACCAACACGGAGGCGGCGAGTCAGGCCGCGCGCGGCGCACCGGAGGGGCTGTGCGTCGTGGCGCGCGAGCAGACGCGCGGGCGCGGGCGACAGGAGCGCGCGTGGGCTTCGCCGCCGGATGCGGGTCTGTATTTCAGCGTCGTCCTGCGCCCGCGCCTGAAGTTGGAGGCGTGGCCGCTCATCACGCTGCTGGCCGCGCTCGCCGTGCACGACGCGCTCCGCGAGGCGTGCGCTTTAGCGACCGACATCAAGTGGCCGAACGACATCCTCGCTGCAACGACGACGACGGGCGGAGGTGGCGGTCGTAAACTCTGCGGCATCCTCGCCGAAACCGTCGAGACGAAAACCGGGCGCGCGTGCATCCTCGGCATCGGCATCAACTTGAGCGAGCGCGCATACCCGCCGGAGTTGGCCGCGCACGCCACTTCAATCGAAGGCGCGACGGGCAACGCGCCGGACTTGGAACGCGTGCTCGCCGCGCTCTGCAAACATCTCGCGCGTCGCTACGCGCAACTGCACGCGCCCGCCACAGGTGCAGGCGAGATCATCCGCGACTGGTCTGCAAATTCTTCCTACGCCGAAGGGAGACGCGTGCGCGTCCACGCCGCGACGGAAGTTTTCACAGGGACGACGCGCGGCCTTGAGCCGGACGGAGCTTTGCGTGTAGAAACGGCGACGGGCGAGATCAGAATCGTGCGCGCGGGCGACGTTCATGCGCTGCGCACCGAAACGATGAACGCGGAATGAAAGCAGTCCTGCTTTCGTTTTCAGTTCATAGTTCATCGTTCCTGCTTCATCATTCATAGAGAGGGTTCTATGGCGAGAATTAAAGGAGTCGAAGCGCAAGCGGTTGATGGCTACATCGCGCGTGTGTTTGCGGCGCAGGCGAAGCGTTGGGGCGCGCCGCTCCTGAATCATCTGCTCTACGCGCGCCGCCCGGCGATCTTTCGCGGCGTGCGCGCCATGTGGAACGGCATCGAGGCGTCCGGGTTGATCGACGCGAAACTGCAAACCCTCGTCAACCGCCGCGTCGCACGGCTCAACGGCTGCGAGTTTTGACAGGACATCAACGCTGCGGTCGGCAGCGAACTCGGCCTCGCGAAAGAGAAAATTTTAGCTCTCGCGGATTACGCGCACAGCCCGCTCTACACGGAGGCCGAACGCGTCGCGCTTGAGTATGCGGAAGCCATGACCATCACCGGGCGCGAAGTCTCGGACGAACTCTTCACGCGCCTGCGCGAATTTTATGACGACGACGCGCTCGTCGAACTGACGGCCATCATCGCGTGGGAGAACGCTTCCAGCAAATTCAACCGCGCCCTGCGCGTGCCCTCGCAAGGACTTTGGAAAAGCAGTGACGAGAAAGACAAGTGATGAGTGATGGGTGATGAGTAATGAGTGAGAACCAAAGACTTGTCTTTCACTCATTACTCATTACTCATTACTCATCACTTCTTCCTTATATTATGAAGAGCAGGCGCATCGTATTTTCTACCTTCGGTTCGTTTGGCGACGTGCATCCTTACGTCGCGGTGGCGCTCGAACTGAAGGCGCGCGGGCATCATCCGGTCATCGCCACGTCGGAAATTTATCGTGAGAAGGCCGAGGCATTGGGCATCGAACATCATCCGGTGCGCCCGGTCGTGCCGTCTTACGACGAGCCGGACGAGATCGCGCCGTTGATCGAAAAAGTGATGGATGCGCGCACGGGGACGGAGGAGGTGCTGAACACGTTCCTCCTGCCGCACCTGCGAGACATTTACGATGATTTGAGCGCGGCGGTGCGCGGGGCTGATCTGCTTGTCACGCACCCGCTCTCGATGCCGGGGATCATCGTCGTCGAAAAGACGGGCGTGCCCTGGGTGTCGAGCGTGCTCGCCCCCGGCTCGATGCTCTCCGTCTATGATCCGCCCGTGCCGCCGCAGTTGCCTGCGCTGCACAGTTTGATGACGTTCCATACTCTCATCTCGCGCGCCGTCATGCGGCTCGGCAGATGGAAGACAGCTTCGCTCGCGCAGGCGTTGAACAGCTTGCGCGCCGACGTGGGCTTGCCGCCGTCGAGCGCGCACCCGCTCTTCGAAGGGCAGCATTCGCCGAGGCTCGTGCTCGCGCTCTTCTCGCGCGTGCTGGCCGAACCGCAACCCGACTGGCCGCCGCACACGCGCATCACGGGCTTTCCCTTCTACGACCGCCGCGACTTCGGGGGCGACCGTGAAGACGACGACGCTGGCGGCGGCCTCTCGTCCGAACTCCGGCGCTTTCTCGACGCAGGAGAGCCGCCCGTCGTCTTCACGCTCGGCTCTTCGGCCATCTGGGTCGCCAGAGATTTCTACCGCGAGTCGGTTGCCGCCGCTCGCGCGCTCGGTCAACGCGCTCTGCTGCTCATCGGTCACGCACGCAATCGTCTCGCGGAACCTCTGCCGGAAGGCGTGGCCGCGTTCGAGTACGCGCCTTATGGCGAACTGTTGCCGCGCGCACGCGCCGTCGTGCATCAGGGCGGCGTCGGCACGACGGGACAAACTCTGCGCTCCGGTCGCCCCGCGCTCGTCGTGCCGTTCAGCCACGATCAATTCGACAACGGCGCACGCGTCGCGCGTCTGGGCTGCGGGCGCATGCTCGCGCGCACGAAATACAATGCCGCGAGCGCGACGCGGGAATTGCGTGCAATCCTGAGCGATGAAAGTTATAAGACTATGGCGCGCGAAGTCGGGTGGCGCGTGCAGGCCGAAGACGGAACGCGCGCCGCCAGCGATGCGATTGAAGAAGTGTTGAACGGTTAAGGGCGAGCGACGGCAGAAGATCGTTGTCGTGGTTTCAACTTAACCCTCTCTGCGCCTCTCCGCGTTTCTCTCTCTAGTCTCTGCGAGTGAGTGTTGGTCAAATAAGCATTCACCGCAGAGGCGCACAGAACCGCAGCGGGGGCGCAGAGGATGAATCAAATGAGGCGAGATGCAGCAGACACAATTCACTCCGCTGGAATCGGAGCGTCTAATTCTCAGACGGTTTAACGAAGCAGACCTCGCGCCGTTTCTAGACTATCTCAACGACCCGCTCGTGGCGCGCTATCAAACGTGGGAGTCGTACACGGAGCAGGCGGCGCGGGAGGCGATTGAAAGTCAACAGGGACTCGATCCCGGCGTGCCCGGAAAGTGGTTCACCTTCGCACTCGAATTGAAAGAGACGGGCGCGCTCGCCGGTCATGTCGCCCTCGGCGTGCGCGTAGAGACGCCGCAACAGGCCGAGATCGGGGTCACGCTCGCGCGCGCGTTTCACGGCCAGGGGTTGGCTTTCGAGGCCGCGCGGCGCGTGCTCGATTACGCGTTCGACGAACTCGCATTGCACCGCGTCACAGCGGTAACGGATTGCGAAAACGCGAATTCCATCGCGCTCACCGAACGGCTGGGGATGAGGCGGGAAGGCCACTTCATTCAAAATATCTGGTTCAAAGGAAAGTGGGGCGACGAGTTTCAATATGCAGTCCTGCGCGATGAATGGCTCCAACGAAGGCGCGCCGTTTAACCTCGCATCGCCGCGAGTTTTTTTAACTCGTCACTTGTCACCCGGCACACGTCACTTTTAAAGATATGCTACTTGTCATCGATGTCGGAAACACCAACACCTCGCTCGGCGTGTATGACGGCGAGCGGCTCGTCACGCACTGGCGTCTGACGACGGAACGCGGACGCACGGTGGACGAATACGGCGTGCTCTCGCGCAACCTGTTTGCGCTGGCGGGGCTGGACTTCAAGGAGATCGACGCCGTGGCCGCCGCCTCCGTCGTGCCGCAGTTGAACTTCACGGTCAAGCGCATGGCGGAAGAGTATTTCCAACTCTCGCCGCTCTTCATAGACCACACGACCGACACGGGGATGGAGATTCTCTATCAACCGCCTTCGGACGTGGGCGCGGACAGGATCGTGGATGCGGTCGCCGCCCGCCACAAGTACGGCGCGCCGGTCATCGTCGTAGACTTCGGCACGGCGACCACTTTCAATGCCGTCAACGCGCTCGGACAATACCTCGGCGGCGTCATCACGCCCGGCATCCAGATCTCTTCCGACGCGCTCTTCGCACGCGCCGCGCGCCTGCCCCGCGTCGAGATCAAACGCCCGCAAGCCGTCATCGGCTCTTCCACCAACGGCGCGATCCAGTCCGGCCTCTACTACGGCTACGTCGGACTCGTGGACGGCATCCTGCGTCGCATGCACGAAGAACTCGCAGGCCGCGTCCGCGTCGTCGCCACCGGCGGACTCGCCTCGCTCATCGCCACCGGCTCGGAACTCATCGAAACCGTTGACGACACGCTCACGCTCGAAGGACTCAGATTGATCTACGAGAAACAGGGCTGAAAGAGAGTGACAAGTGACAAGTGACGAGTGACAAGTTAAAAAGACGTAAATCGTAAATCGTGAATCGCAGATCGTGAATAGACTCGAAACGGGTTTTCTCTCTTCACGATTTACGATTCACGATTCACTGTTTTAATCTCGTCACCTGTCACTTGTCACTGTTCTTATGAATTACTTCAACTACTTCACGGAAATCGAAGACGCGTTTATCCGGCGACGCGGGAAACACCTGTTGTTGAGTCCGATGGATTGGGCTTTGATCGAGGGTTGGAAGGCGCGCGGCGTGCCGCTGCATATCGTCTTGAGAGGCATCGAGCAGTCGTTCGATTCTTACGAGGCGAAACCGCGAAAGCGCAGCGTCAAGTCGCTCTTTTATTGTCAGGAGGAGGTCGAGGCGCAATATGCGGAGTGGCTCGAATCGCAGGTCGGCGCGACTTCTGCGGAGACGGACGCGGCGGGGAAAACTCCTGCGAAGAATACGCACGCCGAGACTGGAAACGGCGCGTTGCCTTTCCCGCGCGAAGTGATCGCGGGGCATCTGGCGGAGAGCCGCGCGCAATTGGAGCGCGCCTGTGAGGAGCATAGAAAGCGCGGCGCGGGCGAGTTGTGCGAAGCGGTCGGGCGTGCCGCCGCGCGTCTCTCCGCGCTGGAAAAAGATTTCGCCGCCGCCGCCCGACCCGATGCCGAGCAACTCGAAGGCGCGCTCAACGATCTGGAAAACTTACTAGACCGCGCCCTGCGCGCCGACCTCGCGCCCGAACGGCTCAACGCGCGCCGCGCCGAAGCCGCCGCGCAACTCGAACCCTATCGCAAGCGCATGGAGCGCGCCACCTACGAACAGACGCTCGATAGCCTGCTCGCAAAACTCCTGCGCGAAGAAGGCGGCCTGCCGCGCCTGAGCTTGTTCTATCTCTAACCCGCGCGAGATAATTCCCACACATGAAAAGGCAACAGCGACACCGTAGGCCGCGCACGGATGCGCCCCGCGTCGAAGGCGCGTTGAGCGTGGGCGCGCAACTCGAAGTCGAGATCGAACGCATCGTGCCGGGCGGCGCGGGTCTGGCGCACGCCGCCGGATACACGCTCTTCGTCACGCTGGCCGCGCCCGGCGACCGCGTGCGCGTCAATGTCGAACGCGTGCGCGGCAAAACGGCCTTCGCCTCCGTCGTCGAGATCGTCAAGCCTTCGCCCGTGCGCGTCGAACCGCCCTGCCCATACTTCGGTCGCTGCGGCGGCTGCGACTTCCAGCAGTTGACCTACGTGGCGCAACTGCAAGCCAAAGTCGAGATCATCCGCGACTGCCTGCGGCGCATCGCGCGCATCGACCCGCCCGCCGACATTCCCATCAC
>DASWNS010000188.1:0-4149 GCA_036399115.1 Pyrinomonadaceae bacterium
GCGGCGTGCGCAGCTCTCCTAAAGACCATGCGCGCATTCTATCAACATCAGCTATCTTGTGCGCGGGCATCGAACCCGCCCCCAAGATGGTTCATCCATCCCCACCGCAAGCGGTGGGGCATTAAGAACCTTTTTCGTAAAGACGGTCGCACGGTAATTTAGCGAGCGGGTAAAAAGCAGAGACGGGAGCCGCACACGCGCTGGCGTGGCCGCTCCCGTCTCCTGCTTTCGCCCTCGTCGGCGTGCTTCGTTTACTTATCCTGATCCTCGTCCTGCGGTTTATTGAGCCGGACGAAGGCTTCGCCGCGCGGCGAGAGTTCCGCTTTGTAAGCGACCGCCGCCAGTATGTTCTCCAGCAGCTCTTTGTTGTCCATCTTGAAACTCGTGACGCCCGAAACTCGCGTATCCGGATCGCTGAACTGCATGGTCAGGTAGCGATACTTCTTCCTGATGAGCAGGGCGGGCAGCGTGTAGATGCTTGCGCCGCCGAGCACGGAGGCCGCCGTCGGCCTGCGCGATTGCGTGTCGGCGTAAGCGGCGGCGATAGACTTGTAAGGGATCGAAATATATTCCTTCTGCGCTTTGTCGCGAAAGACGAGGCGGCGTCCCTCGTCGTCGAAATTGAGCGTGCCCGTCTGTTTTTTGTTGTAACCGAAGATGCCGCCTTCGTATTTGGCCTTAACGCTCTTCGGCGCGTCTACCTTCGGCGCGACCGGAGCGTTAGTGCCTGTGGGCGGAGGCAGACTTGCGCCACGCGGCGGCGGCACGGGCACGGCGATGGTACGCGAGCGTTGGGCGAGGGCGACGCTCGCCAGTTGAGTTGACAGCAGCAAGGCCGCAATAAGCAGGAGTTGATATTTTCTTTTCATAAAGGTCTTTCCTTCTCTCCAAAATTTTCGTTTCCCTTTTGTTCTCTTTAGAGACGCACGCCGCCGAGCGTGCGTTGCCATGCGAGCGAACGTTTGAGCACACAAAAACGCTGCCGCTCTTCGGGCGTGCACACGTCGTCGAGTTGATCGAGGATGGCTTCGACGAGCGGCACGGCGAACGCGCCCGCGTGCGCCACGATCTGCGAATAGTAGTGCAGCCCCACGCGCCCCTCGCCGTCTCGATGAAACTCCTCCATCTGCGCTTCATCCAGACGAAACACGTCCTGCCCGACCGGAATCACGCGGCGCGGCACGCTCATCTGCGTGCGCCCGTCCTCGCGCCAGCCGAGCAGGAGGATGCCGATGAGCACGCCCTGCTCGTTCAAATAATCGGGACTCAGGATGGCGAGGTCTGCCGCCGGAGAGAGGCGCGGCCCGAACTGCCCGTACTCCGGGTTGACCAACTGCGTGTTGTAGGCGATGCCCACCACGTCGAAGTTATCCGCCACGGGGAGCGAGACGAATTGCGCGAAGCCGTAGTCCGAAGAGTCCGGCGGCGCGTCCACGTCCAGACGGTCGATCACGCGCCCGACGTAATCCACGTGCGAATTTGATTTAACGATTTTCGCGATCTTGATCATTTATTCTTCGCCGGTTGCCCGCTGCCGGTCGTTCGCCCCGGACGCTTGCCCGGCAGGCTCCAAACAGCGAACGGCTGATGTGTGGTTTAGAGGTACGACAAGATGTAGAGCCAGACTAACACCTGCGCCCCCGCGATGAGCAGCCCGCCCGCGATACAGGTGACGACGAGGCGCGCGCCGCCCATCCGACGGAAAAGCCACGCCTCGATCAGGCCGAAGCCGCCGAACACGATCACGAAGGGGCTGAACATAATTCCGTAGAGGGGGAAGAGCGAACAGCAGACCATCACCAGCGCGATGGCCGCCGAAGTATTTCCGCCGTGAGGGGGCAGACTGAAGCGCGGCGTGCGCTGCACCCGCACGCCGCTCATCTCCTGCTCGACCGACATCGCCGGGCGGCTGTGTTGTTGATGATAAGAGGCGAGGAGCGAATCAGCCGGAGCGTATGCGCGCTCGCGCAAACCGCGCCCGCAGGTGGCGCAGAAATGCGCGCCCGCCCGCCGCGCCGCCACACCGCACGCGGGGCAAACTACAGCCGACGCCTCGCGGCTCCGGTTCGCCTCTCCATCAAACATCTGCTCGTGCGACTGCTTCATAAAAATCTCTGTGGCCTGAACGTCGAAGGTTCCAGACCTTCAACAGCCGCGTCTTGAACGGCGACGACGACTAGCGGCGATGCGCTTTGCTGATGGGTTTGCGCGAGACGCGAAAGCCCAACTTCTGCTCGGCGGCAAACTCCTGCATGGCGCGCAGGAACTGTTCGCGGTCTTGCATCGTGATGACCGCCGCCGCGTCTGCCGTCTCCAACGCGTAAGGATAACCGTTGCCGACGACGCATTCGGCGCGCACCGTGTCAACCACTTCGTCAACCAGTCCCGCTTCATAGACCCACGCGGGAATATCGAGGCGCGCGGGCGAACCCTCGCCCGTCGTCTGTAAGTAGACGAAACCGACGAGCGGGTTGCCCTCTTCGTCTTGAAAGTCCTGCATACCTTCGCGCACACAATAACAAAAGATCGTGCGGTCGCCCCACGCGCCGAAGAGCGATTCGCCGTTGCCGCCGTTTGTAGCAGCCTCGGCGGCGTTGGTGATTGAGAGCAGCCGCGCATCGAAGACGGTGGCGGCGGGGCGCGCTTCCTCCGAGAGCAGGTCGAGCAGGCGGACGAGATCGCGCGCGTAAGATTGATCGATGTAGCCGACGAGCGGCACTTCCGTGTCGCGCGAGAGTTCGACGGCTTCAACAATCGTCTGAATGTAGGCGCGCGGAAAATCGAGCGTCTCGGCGCGTGCGCGCGTGGTGGAGAGCAGGAGCGTGCCGTCGAAGAAGGCGACGGGCAGACGCTCGCCGCGTGCGCGCCAGCCGCGCCGGCGTTCGAGAAATTCCGTGAGCGCGCGGAGTTCCAACTCGAAGCGGCGCAGGCCGACGAGGTCTGCGGCGGTCGCCGCGCCGCCTTCTGCCTCCAACAACTCCTGCGGCGTGATGATCGCAAAGCGCGACTCTTTACGATAGCTGTCCTGCCCGCCCGCCGTGTGCGGGTTCTCGAACCAGGCGGCCTGCACCGCCGCGACGGGCAGGGAGATCTCTCGTCCCGGCAGGATCTGGCTGCCGTCTGCCGCGCACGTCACGCGCTCGCGCAACACTTCCAAAGCCCAACGCCGCGCCTCTTCGTGCGAACGCCAACGCTCCGCAAAAGGGACGACGAAGGAGCGTGCGCCTTCGAGTTCGGCGGAAGGAAGCGCGCCCGGCGCACGCGCCGCGCCCGCCGTTATCGCACGCTCCGCTTCGAGTTTGATCTCGCCCGCCGCACGCCCGCCGAGCGCACGCAGACGCCGCGCGTACTCCCCCACAGACGCGTTCCACACCGCCTCGAAGTGCACAAACTCCGCGCGCCGCTCCTTAAGCTGTGCATTCAAATGTGGGCGATACAACATAAAGAGCGTGAATCGTGAATCGTAGATCGTGAATAGAGAAGAACTGTCTTCTTCTATTTATAATTCACTAGCTACGATTCACGATTTTCCTTCTCTCTTTACAGAACCGATTTCAGCCCTTGTGAGCCGGAGAGTTGGTCGGCAGCGGGCGCGTAGCGTGTGGTCTTGAGTCGCCCGTTGAAGAAGGTGTAGGTGATGCCGTCCTTCTGGTTGGTATAGACGGCCATCCCTCCCTTTTCTTCGCGCGAGAAGTTGCTCTTATTCACCAGACCGACGGACTCCGGCGTGTCCGACGAATTCTCATGCTGCAAGACGATCAGCAGCACGGTTCCTTCCATGTCGGGCGAGAGTTTTTTCGTTTGAGCAAACTTCGGGGTCACAAACGTCACGGTCACCATGCCGCCCGCGACTTTGAAGTTGAGCGCGCCGCTCCCGGTGTCGGTTGTCAGCGGCTTGCCGAGTTCGCGTTCCACGTCGGCGCGGCGCGATTTCAGAGGCGTGAGTCCGTGCCATCCCTCCGCGCGGGTCACCGGCGCGCCACCCGTAAGCAGACAAGCAAACACAGCGACGAAAGCCACCCGGCGCAGAGCGACGAGGCGGCGAAAACGAGAAGCAATATCGGGTTTGTTCATGGCTGGATGCTAACGCTTGCGCGGGAAGGTTTCAAGGAGAAAAAGTGATGCCTGATGAGTAAGGAGAAAAAGTGA
>DASWNS010000189.1:0-6126 GCA_036399115.1 Pyrinomonadaceae bacterium
GGAAGGCTTTCCGTCCGGAGATGAGTCCCATGCCGCCGCCGCGTTTGTTGATGACGGCGGTGCGCACAGCTTCCTGCAAATCGGTCTGCCCCTTCGACTCGCCGCCCGAATTGATCAAGCCGCAACGACCCATGTAGCAGTTGGCGACCTGATAACGCACGAGGTCAATCGGGTTGTCGGTCGTCAACTCCTCGTAGATCTTCTTGCTCGTCTTGCCGTAGGGCGACTCCATGCTCAGCATGTTGTAGCCGCCGTTACGTTCCGGCAACTTCTGCTTGATGATGTCGGCCTGAATCGTGACGCCGAGATGATTGGCCTGTCCCGTCAAATCCGCCGCCGTGTGCATGTCGCCTTCCGTGCCTTTAAACTTCGGGTTGCGCAGATAGCACCAGAGGATCGTCGCCATGCCGAGTTCGTGCGCGTAGGCGAAGGCTTCGCTCACCTCCATGATCTGGCGCGTCGATTCGTCGGAGCCGAAGTAGACGGTCGCGCCGATAGCGACCGCGCCCATCTCGTGCGCCTGGTCAACCGTGCCGAACATCACTTGATCGAATTTGTTCGGGTAGGTCAAAAGTTCGTTATGGTTGATCTTGACGATGAAGGGAATCTTGTGTGCGTAGCGACGCGCCACCACGCCGAGCACGCCGAAGGTTGAAGCGACGGCGTTGCAGCCGCCTTCGATGGCGAGGCGCACGATGTTTTCCGGGTCGAAGTAGATCGGGTTTGGCGCGAAACTGGCTCCGGCGGAATGTTCGATGCCCTGATCGACAGGGAGGATCGAGAGATAGCCCGTGCCCGCGAGCCGCCCGTTGTTGAAGAGCGTTTGCAGCGAGCGCATAACGCGCGGGCTGCGGTCGGACGCCGCCCAGACGCGGTCTACGAAGTCTGCGCCGGGCAGTTGCAGTTGAGCTTTGGGGATGGTCTTCGAGGTGTAGTCGAGCAGCGTGCGTGCATCCGTGCCGAGCAGTTCTTCGATTCTCCCAAGTGACGCATTCTCGCGTTTGAGTTCGGTCGCCATAAACTCCAATCCTCCTCTTGTTAAATAACAAGCGCGTTAAAATCTGCCAGAGTAAGTTACGTGTACGGGGTCACAAGGCGAAAATTATAGCACAGGAAAGGCGGGCGTTTGCGCTCCGCACCCGTGCGCCTGAGACGAGCCTGAAATTAGGATGTGCGACCGGACGGCGGGCGACGCGCGGAATTTTTCAACCGGCGTTCAGCACGTATTGACGAAACGCCTCGCGCAGACGCAGGGCGACGCTTCCGGCGGCGACCGTGTAACGATGAAAGTCGTAGGTGGTGACGAGGCCGACGCCGTGTGAGGCCGAAGTGAGAAAAATTTCGTCGGCGTCGCTCAAGTGGGAAGTGTCGTAGGTGCCTTCGACGAGGGGGAAGGCGAGTTCTTCCGCGAGGGCGATGACGCGTGCGCGGGTGGTGCCCGCGAGCGCGCCGGTGGCGAGGGCGGGCGTGTGGATCGTGCCGCGCGTCACCCAGAAAATGTTCGCCATCGTCGCCGAGGCGATCTCGCCGCGCTCGTTCAGGACGACGGCTTCGTGAAAATCGCGCGCGTGCGCCTCTTCCCAGCCGATGACGTGTTCGAGATAGTTGACAGACTTGACGCCCGCCAGCGGCGAGAGCGTGTTGAGGCGATAAGGGGAGAGCGTCAGGGCGAGTCCCTCTTCGGGCGCGGGGCGCGCATCGCCCGTCATGATTAACAGGTCGGTTTCCACCTCGCCGCCGCCCGCGCGCTCTTTCCACACCCCGCGCACGGCGCGCGTCAGCAAGGTAACGCGTGCGCGCCCGTCATCCACCCTGTTCTCTTTGATCAACTTGACGAGCGCGCGCCCGACCGTCGCCTCTCCGAATTGGTCGGAGCGAACCCCGCACCGCTCGGCGTGCTCCATGAGACGCGCCCAGTGCTCCGGCCAGAGAAAAGGCTGCCCGTGATGGACGGCGAGCGTCGTAAAAACGCCGCGCCCGTAGAGCGTCGCGGAAGTGAGCGCGGGCAGGCGCGACTTTCCGGGTTCGAGCAGGCGTCCGTTATGAATAATTTTTGCGTGCATGTTTCGCTCACCGAAAAACGCTGATCTGAGTTGAAACGCGACGGGCGAGTGGTTCACCGCGAGGATACATGAAAAGGTGAGCGGCGTTCTAATTTTTACGAGGGCTAACCGCTCGCACGCGCACCGAGCGCACGGAGCAGGGCGCGGGCTTTGGTGAGCGACTCCTCATATTCCGCCGCCGGGTCGCTCTCGGCCACGATGCCGCCGCCGACATTGAAGCGCGCTTGTTTCGCGCCGAGCGTCATCGTGCGGATCGCAACGCTCAGATCGATGTGGCCGTCGAAAGAGAAGTAGCCGATAGCTCCCATCGAGAGTCCGCGCGGGGCGGTTTCATACTCGTCTATGATCTCCATCGCGCGCAGTTTCGGCGCACCCGTGATCGAGCCGCAGGGGAAAGTCGCGCGGAGCAGTTCGCCCGCAGACACCTCTGCGCGCAGCGTGCCGCGCACTTTCGAGACGAGATGAAAGAGCGTCGGGTGCTCTTGCAGTTCGCAGAGCGCGGCGACCTCAACCGACCCGTAGCGACAGACGCGCCCCAGATCGTTGCGCAACAGATCGACGATCATCACGTTCTCCGCTGCGTCCTTCGCGCTTCGCTGCAACTCGCGCTTGAGCCGCGCGTCCTCCGTCGCGTTCGCGCCGCGCGCGCGCGTCCCCTTGATCGGCCACGCTTCCACGCGGCGCGAGTTGTCGCTCCCTGCGTCTGCCTCGTTCCCTTCGTTCAAAGAGACGCGCAGGAAGCGTTCGGGCGACGCACTGACGACGGTGTCTTCGCGGCGGCGCAGGAAGGCCGCGAAAGATGCCGGATGCTCGCGCCTGAGCCGGAGGAAGACGCGCTCCGCGCTACGGCTGCCGTCCTCTTCTTCCAACGCGCAGCTAAACTGTTGCGTGAGATTCGCCTGGTAGATGTCGCCCGCGTAGATGTGTTCCTTGATGCGACGGACGGCGGACATGTACCCGTCGCGCGTAAAATTCGACGCCGCAACGGCCATCCGTTGCTGTGTCTCTACAGCGTCTCGCGCAGACGCGTCGAAGCGTTTAACTCGACGCGCTTCTTCGAGCACATCTCTGGTGCGTGCGAGTTGAGCATCACCGCCGAGGCTCGTGAGGTAGGTGCGACCGTGCGCGTAGTCGTGTATGACGAGCGTGTCGTAGAAGGCGAGCACGGCATCGGGTTCAGGCGCGTGGGGCGCGTGGGGCGCGCTGCTTCGCAGACGCGCGAACTGCCGCGCGAGATCATACGAGAAACTTGCGATGCACGCCCCTCCGGCGACGGGCAAGCGGTTCGCCGTGTGCGCAAAGCCTCGCACGCGATAACGCGCGAGCCTTTCGTCAAGGAGCGTCAACAGCGAACCGCATTCGACGCGCGCCACGCGCTCGCCGCGCGCTTGAATCGTCAACTCATCACTGCGCGCTTCAATCGTCTCGAACGGATCGAAACCCGCGATCAGGAAACGCGCTTCCTCCCCGTCTCCACGCGCCCCGCCGCTATCGAGAATCTGCACCCGCCGCTCCGGCGCAAGTCCGAGCAACGCGCTTAAGAGTTCACCGGCGGAAATTTCGTATGCGCGCACGAACGGCGAGGCTGATGGATCGCTCTCGCCGTTGCGTTGTGCGTTGTTCACGTTTTTATTCAGCCGCCACGACCAACGCTTCGGCTTGCAGTTTTTTACCGAGTGCGGTGCGCCAGTGCGTTTCCAGTTCGTTGACGTTCTGCGAGACGGCGGGTTGCGTGTCAATCGTGATGCGCAGGTCTTGGCCGCCGACGCGCCCGATGACGGCAAGCGGGCAGTCGAACTCCGCCGCGATCTCTTCGAGGCGTGCGCGCGCCGTTTCGTCGAAACTGACGATGATGCGCGAGGGCGTTTCGGCGAAAAGCTCTGCGGCGGGAGAGAGCGCGCCTGAGAGTTCGACCTGCGCGCCGATGGAGGCGCGGTTGAGCGTGGAGAAGCAGCTTTCGGCGAGGGCGACGCCGAGGCCGCCGTCCGCACAGTCGTGCGCGGAACGGAGCAGCGTCTCTTCCGCCGCACGCAGGCAGGTGGATTGCACGGCCTGTTCGAGTTTGAGATCGATGCTGGCGAGGCGTCCCGTGCGAAGCATCTCTTCGGTGGCGACTTCTTTGATCGTCGCGGCGTACTCGCTGATGGTCAGGTCGTCTTGCGTGAGGCCGAGGAGCGCGATGAGGTCGCCTTCGCGTTTGAAACCGGGTTGGATGATGCGGCGCACGTCTTCCACGAGTCCGACCATGCCGATGACGGGCGTGGGCAGGATGCCGCGCCCCTCCGTCTCGTTGTAGAAGGAGACGTTGCCGGAGATGACGGGCGTGTCGAAGGCGAGGCAGGCTTCGGCCATGCCGTCAATCGTCTCGGAGAACGCCCACATCACTTCGGGGCGTTCGGGTGAGGGGAAGTTCAGACAGTTGGTGACGGCAATCGGCTTCGCGCCGACGCAGACGACGTTGCGCGCGGCTTCGGCGACGATCTGGCGTGCGCCTTCGCGCGGGTCGGCTGCCGAGTAGCGACCGTTGCCGTCGAGACACATGGCGAGCGCGCGGCGCGTCTCCTTGATGCGCACGATGGCCGCGTCCGCGCCGGGCAGGATCGCCGTGTTCGTACGCACCATGTGGTCGTACTGGCGATAGACCCACTCCTTCGAGGCGAGGTTGGGCGCGGCGAGCAGACGCCGGAGCGACTCGTTGTGATCTTCGTCGAACGCAGAGACGCTCGCCTTCGTCGCGGAGAGAACCGAGTCGAGTTCCTCCGAGCTTTCAATCGTCTCGCCGAGCGTCGGAGCCTGCGTCTTGATGTCGTCGCCGTCGATGTCTACGGAGGTTGACCAGCGGTGTTTCGCCGCGCTCTCCTCTTTCGTCGCGGGCGCGCGCATCGGGCGTTCGTAGACGGGCGCTTCGTCCGTGAGATAGCCGACGGGGATGTCCGCCACAGTGCCTTCGTGGTGCATGATCTGGACGTGCCCGGTGTCCGTCACGCGACCGATGACGACGGCGTCGAGTTCCCAGTGCTTGAAGATGTCCATCACCTGCCGCTCGCGCCCCTTGTGCGCGACGATGAGCATGCGCTCCTGCGATTCCGAGAGCATGATCTCGTAGGCGGACATGCCCTGTTCGCGTTGCGGCACGAGCGTCAGATCAATTTCGAGTCCGGTTCCGGCGCGCGCCGCCATCTCGCACGAAGAGGAGGTCAGACCCGCCGCACCCATGTCCTGAATGCCCGCCACCGCGCCGCTGCGCATCGCTTCGAGGCACGCTTCGAGTAGCAGTTTTTCGAGAAACGGATCGCCGACCTGCACGGTCGGGCGTTTCTCCAGCGCCTCGTCGTCAAACTCTGCGGAGGCCATCGTCGCGCCGTGAATGCCGTCGCGCCCCGTCTTCGCGCCGACGTAGAGCACCGGATTGCCGACTCCGACCGCGCGCCCGAAGAAGATTTGATCGTGGCGGACGAGGCCGAGCGCGAACGCGTTGACCAGCGGGTTCAGAGCATACGCTTCATCGAAAGCGACTTCGCCGCCGATGGTGGGCACGCCGAACGCGTTGCCGTAGTGTGCGATGCCTGCGACCACCCCGGCGAGGAGCGCGCGATTGCGCCGCCCGTAGTGTTCATGTTCGAGCGTGCCGAAGCGGATGGAGTTCATCGCCGCGATGGGGCGCGCGCCCATCGTGAAGATGTCGCGCAGGATGCCGCCCACGCCCGTCGCCGCGCCCTGAAACGGTTCGATGAACGAAGGATGATTGTGCGACTCGACCTTGAAGGCCGCGCACCAGCCGTCGCCCACGTCCACGACGCCCGCGTTCTCGCCCGGCGGCACGACGACGCGCTCGTTCCGCGTCGGCAGACGCTTCAGGTGCATGCGCGAAGATTTATAAGAACAGTGTTCCGACCACATCACCGAGAAGATGCCGAGTTCCACAAACGACAACTCGCGCCCCATCAACTCCACGATGCGCGCATACTCTTCCCCGGTCAGATTGTGTGCGGCGATAACTTCCGGTGTGATGATTTCCATAAGTTAAATGAGTGATGAGTAATGAGTGATGAGTGATGAGTGA
>DASWNS010000190.1:0-8043 GCA_036399115.1 Pyrinomonadaceae bacterium
GCAACGCCGAAGGCAAACGCTTCATGCCGCGCTATCACGAACGCGCCGAACTCGCGCCGCGCGACATCGTCAGCCGCGCCATCGTCGCCGAACTGGAACGCACCGCCACGCGCACCGCCTTCATCGACATGACCGCGCTCGACGGGCGTTACCTGCGTCGTCGCTTCCCCAAAATCTACGACACCTGTTTGCGCTACGGTCTGGACATGACGCGCGAACTCATCCCCGTCTCGCCCGCCGCGCATTACATCATGGGCGGCGTGCGGACAGACCTCGACGGGCGCACTACCGTCGCCGGACTCTACGCGGCGGGCGAAGTGGCCTGCACGGGCGTCCACGGCGCAAACCGTCTCGCGTCGAATTCGCTGCTCGAAGGTCTGGTCTTCGGCGCGCGCGCCGGACGCGCCGCCACCAGAGAACACGCGAGCGACTCGCACGTTGCGCGGCGCGCCGCTATTGAAGAGAGAGACGCGGAGAGCGCGGCGGTGTCAGACAGAGACGCGGGAGAGATCGCGCTCGCCGTGCGCAAGCGCGTGCGCCGCCTGATGTGGGAGCGCGTCGGGATACTTCGCTCGCGGCAATCTCTGACGCGCGCGCTCGGAGAGTTTGAACAGATCGAGCGTGCGCGCAGCCTCCGTGCGCCCTCACGCAACTTCGTGACGGTCGCCCTGCTCGTCGCACGCGCCGCGCTCTGGCGCGAAGAATCACGCGGCGCACACTTCCGCTACGACTTCCCCGAACGCGACGACGCGCGCTGGCGCGTCCATTCAATCGCGCGCAGAGGCGCGCCCGTCCGCGCGAGCGAGACGGTCGATTTTTCACCAGCCGACAAAGCTGTGGTGTGAATCGCCACGAATCTCGCCCGGGCAATAACGTAGTCGGCTCACCCGTCTCCGCGTCGTCGGGTCTTGCTCCGGCGAAGGTGTCCGTCCCTGCGCCGATCTTCTTAGTTTTAAAATCGCCTCCAGTATCAACACGCGGCGGGCAACGTCATTGACATAAATCATGGGTTGTAATAAAAGGCTTATTGTTTTACGGCAGCACTTTGTTCCCTTGAAACGGCATTACGCCTTCTTCACCTGCGCCCTCAGTTCGACACTGAATGCCCGGAAGTTGTATTTAACCTACGCTATCGAGTATGTGAACAGTCCCCGCGTGGCCGTGACGCCGTCGGATCGTACCGGCTGAGGAAGCCCGACCGTTTAGCGCTAACCACTCAGGCACGAGTTTCGGAAGGATTGACATGGTTGACAAGAACGAAACATTAACCCTCACGGTAGACGCCTCCGTTGCTGGAACGCCCGTCCTCAACGAGCGCCTGAAGTATTACTTAGACAAGCCCGTGAGAGAGCTGATCGCCCTCGACGCCAAACCCCTGTCGCCCGGCCAGAAGGAACGCCACCGCCTCTACTCGCTGACCCTGATGACCCTCGTGCATCATTACTGGAACGGCAACAAGTACGGGCGCGACGGCGAGTACCCGTGGAACGAACCCGCCGACGCCGAGGACGGCAAGTATCTCAACCGCGACTATCTGGGGCACAACATCGCAGCCATCGCCGTTGACGGTGACGGTCGCGTCATCGATTTCGACTTCAACCACAATAAAATCTTCAACAGCTCGGTCGAGCACGCCGAAGCGCGTCTGGTGCGCCGTGTTTACGGGCTGGCGCAAGTCCAGGACACTTGGAACATGAATGACTTCTCCCTGCACTCGCCTGCCAAGGACGACTACAACACGCTGGAGAATGTCACGGTATATACCTCTTTGGAGTCTTGCTCGCAATGCGCCGGGATCATGGCGCTCGGTCGCGTGAAGGAGATCGTTTACTTACAATCCGATCCCGACATGTATATGATCGGCAACATCCTGCATAACCTGACGCTGGACACTAAACTTCAAGCGCCGCTCCCGATTGCCGCGAGCGAGGACAGCCTCTCATATTTCAACCGGCTGAACAGCGCATTCGTCAGGTTCACCAGGCAGGTCGCCGAGAAGCCGTTTTTCATCCCCAAGGGCGGGAAACCCGACCACTCGAAGTCTATTACCTCTTTCCTGTGTACCAAGGCAGCCCGCGACATCTACGGGGAGGCAGCCGCCGCATTCGCCGAATACCTGAATGACGAGAATAAACTTGAGCACCCTACGTTTAAACCCTTAGACAAGGACGGGCAGCCGGTGAAGACCGCCCTGACGAACCGGCAGAGCCTCGCCGAACTGAAGTGCTTCCTTTCATACGCCGTCGGCAACGGGAGGCGCGGGACACCTCACTGATCGAGGGGTTTCGCCGGTAGCGTCGCGCAGTTCGCGCGGTCGTCTTGTGCGGATGCCCGTCCACGCGCGGGACGGCACTGCGATCTCCCCCTTGTCGAAAACAAAATTCCGGCGGCGTTTCGATCCCGCCGTGCGGTGGGTAGCCGGGGCGCGCAGCCTGTCGGCTGAATGCGGCGGCGAAACTTCGTCGAACCCGGACACACGATGGCTCATTACGAACAACTGCACGACTGGGAGATGACGCCGCGCGAGGCGGTGGAGTTGCAGAAGCGCATGCGCGGGCAGGTGCGCGTCGAGCCGCACCGGGGGGGGATAGAGACGGTGGCGGGCGCGGACATCTCGTTCAATAAATTCTCGCCCGTCATCTACACGGGGATCGTGGTGCTTCGTCTGCCGTCGCTCGAAGTGGTGGAGGAAGTAGGCGTGGTGGGCGAGACGCAGTTTCCCTACGTGCCGGGGCTGCTCTCGTTTCGCGAAGCGCCGTCGGTGTTGGAGGCGTGGGCGAAACTCAAGACGGAGCCGGACGCAGTGATGTTCGACGGGCAGGGCATCGCACACCCGCGCCGCGTCGGCATCGCCTCGCACGTCGGTTTGTTTCTGAACCGACCGACGTTCGGCTGCGCCAAGTCTATTCTCGTCGGACGACACGACGAGTTGGCCGAGGAGCGCGGCAGTTGGCAGCCGCTCGTTGACCCGAAGAACGACGAGACGGTCGGCGCGGCCTTGCGTACGAAGACGCGCGTGCAGCCGATCTACGTCTCGCCCGGCCACCTCATCGATCTCGCGGGCGCCATCGAACTCACGCTTCGCTGCGACGGCGGCTATCGCCAACCCGAACCCACGCGCCGCGCGCATCTCCTCGTCAACGCCCTCCGGCGCGGGGAGCGGGAAGCCACTTAGAACCCATGCGGCGACAAATCCGCGTTCCGGCCTTCACTTAACCAAAATTAACCCGCGCATAAAAAGAGCGGCGGCAAGTCTGAGACTTGCCGCCGCTCTTTTTATGTCTGCGTCTCGCCGTTATTGAGTGATCGAAAACTTCTCGGAGGGCGAGAGCGATTGACCGGAGACGCGGTCTTTGATGCGAATCATCAATTCATATTCGCCGGGGGTAAGTTGGTCGCTCATGATCAGGCGGGCGAGCGTGAGACGCTGCCCGGCGTCGCTCATGCCGCGCCAGTCTTCCGCCATCTTGCCGAGTTCCTTGCCGTCTTTCAAGAGCACGTAGTCCACGTCAACCGAAGGGCGGAGCGTGGTCTGGTCAATCCCCGCGTTGTAGACCTGCATGTAGATGCCGATGGGGTCGCCCTTGCGATAGCTGCGCGCGACGTTCGGGATCACTTTGAACTGGCCGATGGTGAACTGCCCGACCGCAGGCTGATCCGAAGTGTTCTGCAACTTGGCCGCGAGCACGAGCGTGGAGGTCGAGAGTTGCTTGGCGTCGTACTTCGGCACGGTGAAGCCGAGATGCTTCACCTGCGTCGCGCCGGATTCCACATCGCGCACGATAACGTCCACGCGATACGTGCCCGGCGGAAGCGGGACGGTCTTGCCGTAGGCCGACTTGCGGCTCTTCGCGCCGAGCAACTCGTCGCTCGTAGCCGTCGTCGTGACGGCGTCTTCGAAGATGCCGACGCGGCGACCCGCGACCGAAGTGATGCGGCCAAAGATGTTCATGCGCGCCGTCTGCACGCCGCCGATGTCTTTGAAGGTCAACTCCTTGTTTTCCGTCTGAATGGTGAAGGCCGTGACGACGCGCTCGTCCGACTGGCGGAAGAAATCTATCCGCATGTCGAAGTTGAGCGGGTTGTCTTCAATCGTGCCCGATCCGGTCAGGAGCGAGGCGAGTTCGGCGTTCTTGATGGCGGGCGGGCGCGAAAGGTCTGCGATGAGTTGCAGGCGCGCGAAGGGGCTGTCCTGCTGTCGCTGGTAGTCGTTGCCGTAGGCGAGGCGGTCGGATTTGTTGGAGAGGCCGAGGCTCTCGTTCAAGGTCAGGCCAGCGCCGGGAACCATGGCGAGCGCGTCCTTCTCGTCGGGCGAGCGCGCGATGCGATATTCGCCCGTGCCGGTCGGGTCGACGAACTCGATCTCGATGCCGCTGCCGATGCCTTCGATGTGGCGGTAGAACCAGACTTCAAAGGGGTAGGTCGTCGTGGAGCCGCCGCCGTGATAGCTCGGCCTGTCATAGGAGCCGCCCGTCGGGTGCGACTCGACGGAATCGGGCTTGCCGAAGGTGATGTAGATGCGACCGCGATCCGTCTTCCAGCCGGGGATGCCCGAAGCGTAGTGCTCGTTGGCGTAAGCGATGCGCTCGTAATACTGTTCCTTGTATTCGTTTTCGTCCGTGTCCGGGTCTGGATCACGACGCTGCCAGAAGGCTTCGATGAACTGTTCGCGCTCTTCATCCGTGACAAGCTTCTTGAACGCGGAACGCTCTGCGCCCGTGATGATGTAGGCCACGTCCTTGTCCACCCACTCCTTGTAAATCTTCTTGAGTTCTTCCTTCTGTTTGCGCGGGCGTTCCATCACATCCTGCGTGTCGGAACTTTTCTTCTTATCTTTTTGCGCAAAGGCGACGGGCGCGGCGAGCGCGAAGAGGGCGATGAGAACGAGACTGAGCGTGCTGCGTAAGCTAATGGAACGAGCCATCGTTGTACTACTCCTGTTGCGTATTCAAACGTAAACTTTAGGTTCGCTGGTGTCCGCGCCTGTCTGCGTTTCGCGCGGCGCGTGCGAGTGTGAAAGAAAACCCTTGATAAATTCGACTGGAAGTCATGAAAACGGCGACGCCGAAAGGTCAAAACCGCTTTCCCAACCGGGACTTGACCGCTGAGCATCGCCAAACTTTCGAGCCGCGATTGTAGAGCCTCGGTTGGACTAGGTCAAGATGCGCCGGAGCGGGCAAAAGTTGCCTCGGAGCAGAGGTTAGAGGCCGGCGTTGAGAGGTTGGATGCCAGCGAAAATCAGTTTTCTGTCTTTAATAACGGCCTCGATAACGGCTTCCGGCCTCTGTGTCTTTATAGCGGCCTTCGGCCTCTAGGCTCCGGCCTCGGTTGTTCTCGGCTTGCCGAAAATCCACGCGACGAAGATGGAGATAATGTAAAGGACGAGCATCGGGGCGGCAAAGAGCATCATGTTGGGCACATCGCTCGTGGGCGAGATGATGGCCGCCGCGACGAGGATGACGATGAGCGAGGTCTTCCAGATGCGCAGCAGCAGCCGTGCCGTGACGATCCCGATGCGCGAGAGAATGTAGGTGACGGCGGGCATCTGGAAGACGAGTCCCATGCCGAGCATGATGAAGATGATGAAGTCGAAATAGTCGTCGGCTTTTAAGAGCAGGCGAAAGTCCTGTCCGAGTCCGAGCAGGTAGCGCGCCGCCGGGGGAAAGATGATGTAGTAGGCGAAGGCCGCGCCGCCGACGAAGAAGAGCGAGGAGAGCACGACGAAGGGCAGCGCGTAGCCGCGTTCGTGCGGGTAGAGGCCGGGCGCGACGAAAGCCCAGATTTGCCACAGCAGAAACGGCACTGACAGGCAGAGCGCCGCGTAGAGCGAAACTTTGACGTAGAGCGAAAAGGGTTCGAGCGCGGTGTTGACGACGAGGCGGTCGTCTATGCCGGTGAGCGCGTCGGGCTGCGCGTTCAGGTCGAAGGGGAGGCGCACGCCTTTCGGGATGATCGTGCCCCCGGCGTAGATCGGTTCGTCCGTAAAGAGGCCGAGTTGACCCTGCGCATCACGCGCGACGCGCGCCGCGACAGACGTGCCGACCGGAATCACGCTCTCGCCGAGGTTCGTGGTGTCGGCGAAGACGTAACGCCCCGTGTCGTTCTCCTGCGCGGAACTGAGCGCGCGCGTGGCCTCCTTTCCGGTGAGGCCGCCTAAGGGGAGTTGGCGTCGCTGCGCGTCGGCGAGCGCGAAGCGCACCGGGCGCGCGAGAAAATTGTAGATGTAATCGGAGATGAACCAGCAGCCCATGAAGGCGATGAAGACGAAGACGATGGAGCGGACGAGGCGACGGCGCAGTTCGTCCAGATGATCGAGAAAGGACATCTGGCCGCCGAGCCGTGAATCCTGCTCGTCGCTATTGGTGTCGCCTTCTAAGAGTGTGGATGCCATCGGATTCGGGCGGGTTAATCTCGAAGAGTCTTCGCTGGCAGGTAAGTCTGCACGGGCTGGCTCACAGCCAATCGGTCTTGCTCGAAGGTTGTTGCTCCGCCGTCTCCGTCTGGCCGGCGTTGACGGGGGCGGGCATCTCGACGTGTGAGCCGCGCGCGATGTTCGCGCCCTGCACGGGAGCGACGGCGGCCTCTGTGATGTCTCGCGCGGGCTTCGGCTCTCCCGCGATGTTCGCTTCCGCCGCAAACTCGCCCGGCTGCGGTTCCGCAACCAACGCGCGGTCAATGGCGGCTTCGCGCTGCACGCTCTCCAAGGCCACCTCGCGCTCCCATGTCCGCTGGAAATCGTCCGACGCGCGTTTGAACTCATTCAGACTCTTGGCGACCTTGCGCGTCATCTCCGGCAGCTTGCGCGGCCCGAACAACACGAGTGCAACCAACAGAATAACGAGCAGTTCCGTCGTACCGAGAGATTCGAGAAACAGGAGAACCATAAAGTAACCAGTTCGTCAGTAGTAGTCGTTTATGAAGCGTCGGAGCCTTTCAACGTCGGCTGCCGGTCAAACTCTGTCCGGCAATTCTATTACCCGCCCCTGACCTCCGCCTTACTTTTTGAGTTTGGGCGGTTTACTTCTGGCTAGCTCGCGCCAGAGCAGCGTGACGCTTCCGTCTTCCGCCTTGCTCACGACACGAAACGACACGAGCACGTCCGAGGGCTTGCGTGTCTTATTGAGTGAGCTATCCGATCTGTATATGATCGAGCGAAGCACGTAAGTGGCATCAGGCCGCACTTGAGCCGCAGAGCCGTAGGCGCGCCCCGTCACGCTGAACCCTATATTACTCTGCGCGTGCTGTCGCTGCGCGTCGGCGATGGTCGTGGGCGGAACAAACTGCGCCAGATAGGCCACTCCCGGCGTTTGCAGCGTGACGTACTCAAGCGGCACATCGCCAAGCGCGGTCAATACGCCGAGCGCTTCGCCCGCCACCCCTGCGCGGAACATCCCATCCTTGAGCCAGACATCCGAGAGCCGCGCCGACTCGTGTTCGCTGCTCCAGAACGAGTAGAAAGAACCGCCGCCGGGCACGGGCGGGATGGCATCCAGGCAAGCGTTCCCGACCTCCAACACGCGCGGGTCTGTCCCGCAGTAGCTCTGTGGCAACAGGCGCACCAGCCCGGATTGAGGTTGCCGGAGGAAGGTCGCAAACCTCGCGCGCTCCTCCGCCGAAGGAGACAGGCGACGCCTGTGTTCCTCTGTCATCGGTCTTCGCGGCGGCGGCCTGTAGGTTCCGCTGCGAGATGAACGCGCCCCGGACATGCCGCTCATGGTCTTATCCGGCTCGGGTCTGGTGGGATCGAAGATTGAGGGCGTAGTTCGTATCTGCGGCGGTTGTGCCGTGGGCGTCTCGCCTATCTGCCCCTGCACGGTAATTGTGAGAGAGGCCAGCGCGAAGGCCAACGCCCCTAATCTCGACCCTGATTTAGAGAACTTCATAAATCTCTCCTTCATCCGGACTTCCACCGCCGGGCATGCCAACTGCCGTCTAAGTATCCTGACCGTAATCCGGCGGGTAATAGATCACTTCGATGACCTGCCCGCCGATGCCTTTCGTGTAAAAGGAGACGGTGCGGTCGCGGTGTTCTTTGAGCGGGCG